>JBEEJL010000299.1:0-4019 GCA_041169175.1 Pseudomonadota bacterium
GGCGTGAAAAATTAATGAGTCATTTAGCGAAAGCTGCGAGCTGGTTAAGCAAAGCGAATTAATAATCGCAATAGGCGTGTTGTAAACGTCGATAGCCAAACCAAGCAGCATGCCGCCCACGCCGAGAGACAGCATAACGTGCGGCGGCGACAGACCGATTTTTTGCGGCCGCAAGGCCGCGAGAACCAGGCAGCCAATGCCGACGCCAAAACAAGTAAGTAAAAGCACTTGTAAGTTGACGCTTTGGTTTGATCCACTCACGAGCCACAGAGCGGCCGCTACTAACAGAATCAACAGCGACGTCACTATATTATTTAAGCGATTACTCAATAGATTCATGATTTTTGAAACCATACAACAGGACAATATGTCACGTAAAGTGTACACCATTGCGTCATTATGGTTAGACTTTCGCATAATTTTAGCGCCCGATTTTCTGAAAGAAAAACGCTGCAAAGCAGCAAATGATTTCTCATGTTTTTGGCTTGACACTCAAGCATGCTAAGGCGTTAAATATCATAGATAAGATAATAAAATTTAAGATTGCCTAAAGGAGAAAATAAAACATGATTCCACCACGTTTTGATTATCACGCACCAAAAACAATTAGCGAGGCCGTTGGTCTTTTAAGCAAGTATGGCGATGAAGCCAAACTTTTAGCAGGCGGGCATAGTCTGTTACCGATGATGAAAATGCGCTTCGCTGAACCGGCAAATTTAATTGATTTGAACCGAATTCCTGAATTACGCGGCATACGCGAAGCAAATGGCGTAATTAAAATTGGCGCCATGACAACAGAAAATGAAGTTTTATTTTCATCTCTCTTGAAACAAAAAATTCCCTTGTTGCCCGAAGCGGTCAAGCTAATCGCCGATCCGCAAGTGCGTAATCGCGGCACCATCGGCGGTGATATTGCCCACGGCGATCCGGCAAACGATCATCCTGCCATCGCCATGGCGCTGGACGCGACATTTGTTTTGCAAGGACCGAGAGGCACGCGCCAAGTCAAAGCGGTGAATTTTTTCCAAGGCACCTACATGACGGACACGGCGGCGGATGAAATTCTGACAGAAATTCATGTTGCGCCATTTGCGCCGAAAACCGGCTATGCCTACCACAAACTGAAACGCAAAACTGGCGACTGGGCCACAGCCGCAGCTGCTGTGGTATTGCAAATGTCTGGCGATAAAGTCACTAAAGTCAGTATTGGTTTGACCAATGTGGCACCGATGGCATTACGCGCTAGCGCGGCCGAGCAGTTGATGCTGAACCAAATTTTGAACAGCGATTTGTTGGATAAAGTTGTGGCTAGCGTGCGCTCAATCTGTGACCCCGCAGAAGATTTGCGCGGTGACGCGGAGTACAAAACTGCTATGGCCGGCGAGATGACGAGACGTGCAATACTCGCTGCAGCCGACCTTTGTAAGTAATCGATTTTATTAATAAATTTAATTGAATTTGAGGAGCTAAAAGAATGAGCACGAAACAAGTTAGCTTGATAGTAAACGGCACAAAAGTAGAAAAGTTGGTAGAGCCAAGAACATTATTAGTCCATTTCCTACGCGAAGAAATGAATCTCACTGGCACGCACATCGGTTGCGAGACCAGTCATTGCGGCGTGTGTACGGTCGATCTCGACGGCAAGTCGGTAAAGTCATGCACGCATCTTGCCATTCAATGCGAAGGCAGCAGCGTGACCACAGTCGAAGGTCTCGCTAAAGGTGGCGTGTTGCATGCAGTGCAGGAAGGTTTTTATAAAGAGCATGGACTGCAGTGCGGATTCTGTACGCCAGGAATGTTGACGCGAGCCTATCGCTTTCTGCAGGACAATCCTAGTCCTACCGAAGAAGAAATTCGCGCGGGTATGGCGGGCAATTTATGTCGTTGCACCGGCTATCAAAACATCGTCAAAGCAGTGCAATACGCGGCGAAAAAAATCCGCGATGACGCCGCTAAAGCCGCTTGATTCCGAAACAGACAAGATAAAAAACTGAGGAGATAAGAATGACTGCTACTGTCGGTGAACGTAAATCCGCCCTGATGGGCATGGGCGATGCCCGCCTGCGTAAAGAAGACGCGCGTTTTATCCAGGGCAAGGGTAATTATGTCGATGACATTAAAATGCCCGGCATGGTGTTTATGGACATCGTGCGCTCGCCGCTGGCGCATGCTCGGATCAAAAAAATTAACAAGGAAAAAGCGCTGGCGATTCCCGGCGTGCTCGCTGTACTCACTGCAGACGATCTCAAACCGCTGAAGCTGCACTGGATGCCTACCTTGGCTGGCGATGTAGCTGCGGTTCTCGCCGATGAAAAAGTGCATTTCCAAATGCAAGAAGTTGCCGTCGTCATCGCTACTGACCGTTATATCGCTGCCGATGGCGTAGAGGCCGTTGAAGTTGAGTACGAAGAACTGCAAGCGGTTGTTGATCCATTCGAAGCTCTAAAGCCTGGCGCGCCGGTGTTACGCGAAGACCTAGCGGGAAAAACCGAAGGTGCGCACGGCAAGCGTCATCACCACAATCATATTTTCACTTGGGACGCAGGCGATAAAGAAGCCACCGACAAAGCGTTTGCTTCCGCGCCTGTCACCGTAAAAGAAGATCTGTTTTATCCGCGCGTGCATCCTTGCCCGCTTGAAACCTGCGGCTGCGTCGCTTCATTTGACCCAATACGCGGCGAATTGACAACCTATATCACCAGCCAAGCGCCACATATCGTGCGCACCGTGGTGTCGATGTTATCGGGCATTCCCGAATCCAAAGTGCGTATTATTTCGCCCGACATCGGCGGCGGCTTCGGTAACAAAGTGCCAATTTATCCTGGTTATGTTTGCGCCATCGTTGCATCGATTGTGTTGGGACGTCCGGTGAAATGGATTGAAGACCGGATTGAAAATTTATCTTCGACCGGTTTCGCGCGCGACTATCACATGACCGGCGAATTGGCGGCGACGCAAGACGGCAAAATCCTCGGCATGCGCGCTACAGTAGTTGCTGATCATGGCGCATTCGATGCCTGCGCGGATCCGAGTAAGTTCCCTGCTGGTATGTTCCACATTTGTTCCGGCTCCTATGACATTCCCGCTGCGCATTGCAGCGTACAAGGCGTCTATACCAACAAGGCACCAGGCGGCGTAGCGTATCGCTGTTCATTCCGCGTGACCGAAGCGGTGTACGTGATTGAGCGCATGGTCGATGTGCTGGCGCAAAAGTTGAACATGGACAAAGCTGAAATTCGGCGCAAGAATTTCATCCGCAAAGACCAGTTCCCATACAAATCGGCGTTCGGTTTTGAATTTGATTCCGGCGATCATCACACTGCGCTGGATAAAGTATTGAATGCGGTCGATTACAAAGGCTTGCGAGCAGAGCAAGCCACCAAGCGAGCTGATCCCAATAGCAAAACGCTGATGGGTATTGGACTGGTCACGTTTACCGAGGTGGTCGGCGCAGGCCCGAGCAAAATGTGCGACATTCTAGGCGTCGGCATGTTCGACTCGTGCGAAATCCGCGTGCATCCAACCGGCAGCGCGATTGCACGTATGGGTACGATCAGCCAAGGCCAGGGCCACCAAACCACTTATGCGCAAATTATCGCGACAGAGTTGGGTATTTCTTCGGAAGTGATTCAAGTGGAAGAAGGCGACACCAGCACTGCGCCTTATGGGCTTGGTACTTACGGTTCGCGCTCCACACCGGTAGCAGGCGCAGCGATTGCGATGGCGGCGCGTAAGATTCATGCCAAAGCGAAAAAAATCGCCGCGCATCTTTTGGAAGTGAGCGAAAACGATCTCGAATGGGAAATCGATCGCTTCAAAGTCAAGGGTGATGCGAGCAAAGCCAAGACCATGACGGAAATCGCGTGGGCCGCTTACAACAAACCACCTGCAGGCATGGAGCCGGGATTGGAAGCCGTTCACTATTACGACCCACCTAATTTTACCTTCCCGTTCGGCATTTATTTATGCGTGGTTGATATCGACAAGGGAACCGGCGAAACCAAAATCCGTCGCTTCTA
>JBEEJL010000300.1:0-3552 GCA_041169175.1 Pseudomonadota bacterium
CGCGAAAAAATTATTTTGTTCGCGCAACCCGGCGCGATGGCGGGCGGACAGTTGGAAGAGCTCATTACCAAAGTTGCTGAAATCGATATGGTGGAAGTGCGCAAGCAGGCGGTAGAAGAAAGTTGATTCATATGTAATGGCTGGCGAGGAATGGCTGCGATGGATTCAAGCGCTGCGCTAACGCAATGGCAGGAAAAAATCGATCAGGCATTTCTTGCCGACGAAACTTCTTGTGTGCAGAGTTTGTTGCAGCAGGCGCAACTAAGCGATGACATATCGCGACAAATCTCTGCGAAGGCAGCAGCGTTGGTGCAGTCTGTGCGCGGACGCAAAATCGCCGGCATCGAATCCTTTTTACATCAATACGATCTTTCTACGCGTGAAGGCGTGTTGTTGATGTGCGTAGCGGAAGCGCTACTGCGCATCCCGGATGCGACGACTGCCGACGCGTTGATTCGCGACAAATTTTCGCAAGGTAATTGGCAGCAACACGTCGGTCGGAGTGGTTCGTGGCTGGTGAATGCTTCGACATGGGGCATGTTGCTCGCCGGTCGTTTATCCGGCGATATGCCAGCGGAAAAAAGCGCGCTGCAACAGGCGGAAAAACTTTTCGCGCGCCTGAGTGAGCCGGTGGCAAGGCAAGCGATTCGCGCCGCAATGGGCATTATGGCGGAGCAATTCGTCATGGGTGCCGACATCGACAGCGCGGTAGCGCGCAGTTGCAAAGCAGATTACCAAGCCTATCGCTATTCGTTCGACATGCTCGGCGAAGCAGCCTTGGGCCGAGCGGACGCAGAAAAATATTTTGCTGCCTATCAAAATGCCATCGCGACTTTGGCGAAAAACAATTCTGCCACGGCAGATATTTTTTCTGCACCGAGTATTTCTATCAAGCTGTCTGCATTACATCCGCGTTTCGAGCCGTTGCAAAAAAATCGCGTCATGCAAGAGCTCACGCCGAAAGTTTTAGCTCTCGCGCAACAAGCGCGTGCTGCCGGAATCGGCCTGACTTTAGACGCTGAAGAGGCGGAGCGTCTTGATTTACAACTATCTGTTTTTATTGAAATTTTTATTGATAAAAAACTTACCAACTGGAATGGTTTTGGTCTCGCAGTACAAGCCTATCAGAAGCGCGCACCGCATGTGATTGAGCAGCTCGCGCAAGTTGCGCAACAGAATGGCAAGCGCATACCCGTGCGCTTGGTCAAAGGTGCGTACTGGGATACGGAAATCAAGCGCGCGCAAATGCAAGGCTTGGCGGGCTATCCGGTTTACACGCGCAAGGTTTCCACCGATGTGGCGTATCTCGCTTGCGCAAACTTATTACTGAAATATCCACAGGCGTTTTATGCGCAATTCGCTACGCACAATGCGCACACCGTTGCGTACGTGCTTCAACAAGCGGGCGAGCGGCGCGATTTTGAATTTCAACGTTTGCACGGCATGGGCGAAGCGTTGCATGAAGAAGTGCTAAAGCAGCCAGGTCGAGCTTGTCGCGTTTATGCGCCAGTCGGCGAACACGCGGATTTACTGCCCTATCTGGTGCGACGTTTATTGGAAAACGGCGCGAATACGTCGTTCGTGAATCGTATTGCTGATGAAAATGTCTCGGTGGAAAAAGTGGTGGTCGATCCAATTGCGGTGTTACGCGCGACGAAACCTATTTCCAATCCGCGCATTCCACTGCCGATGAATTTATTTTCACCCGAAAGAAGAAATTCTGCCGGGCTGAGTTTCGCAGACTCCATTCAACTAAAAAAATTAACGCTGGAAGTGACCAAGATTATTCAGTCAGCGCAATGGCACGCCATGCCATTGGTGCAGGGAGTTGTGTCGAACCATAATGCTCGCAGCTTAACCAATCCGACAAATCGACAGCAGAAAATAGGTAGCGTGGTTGAAGCCTCAGACGAAGAGCTTAACGCTGCATTGCACACCGCGAATCAATCGGCATCTCGATGGAATGCGGTCCCATCCGGTAAACGCGCAGAAATACTGCAACGCGCGGCAGATTTACTCGAAGCGCGGCGCGCAAAATTTATAGCGTTGCTGGTATGTGAAGGAGGCAAGACAATTCCCGATGCCTTGTCTGAGTTGCGCGAGACGGTGGATTTTTTGCGCTATTACGCGATGCAGGCGCGTAAACTTTTTGCTGCGCCGGAAACACTTCCCAGTCCGACCGGCGAGTTGAATCAATTATCTCTAAATGGGCGCGGCGTATTTGTTTGTATCAGCCCGTGGAATTTTCCGCTGGCGATTTTTGTTGGGCAAATCGCGGCGGCGTTGGCAGCAGGAAATAGCGTTATCGCCAAGCCTGCCGAGCAAACGCCGTTGATCGCATTCGCGGCGGTGCAACTTTTGCATGAGGCTGGTGCGCCTTTTGAAGTCTTGTCGCTGTTGCCCGGTGCTGGCGCGACAGTCGGCGCGGCGCTGGTAAAAGATGAACGCATCAATGGTGTGGTATTCACCGGATCAAGCCCAACCGCGCAGGCAATTAACCGCTCGCTCGCCGCGAGAAAAGGCGCCATCATTCCCTTCATCGCTGAAACCGGTGGGATCAACGCGTTGGTCGCCGACAGCTCGGCCTTACCGGAACAAATCGTCAATGATGTAATGGCCTCAGCATTCAATAGCGCGGGTCAGCGTTGCTCGGCTTGTCGCGTATTATTTGTTCAGCAGGAAATCGCTGATCGGGTTTTGCATTTACTACAAAGCGCATTGGGTGAATGGGTGGTTGGCGATCCGGCCAATTTGACTACCGACATGGGACCGGTGATCGATGCCGATGCGCTGACGCTACTTCAAAACCATCAGAAAAAAATGCGGGCAAGCGCCAAAGTTATTTACGAAATGCCGATCCCTACTGGCTGCGAGACAGGCACATTTTTCGCGCCATGCATTTATGAGCTGACACATTTCGATCAACTGGAAAGCGAAGTGTTCGGACCGATTTTGCATGTGATCCGATTTGCCGCAAATGAATTGGAAAAAGTCATAGCTTCGATCAACGCCAAAGGTTTCGGCCTGACGCTCGGCCTGCATTCGCGCATCGACGACCATATCGACATGGTTTGCGCACGTGCCAAAGTCGGCAACTTATATATCAACCGCAATATGATCGGCGCAGTGGTCGGCGTCCAGCCGTTCGGCGGCGAAGGTTTATCCGGCACCGGGCCGAAGGCGGGCGGCCCCCACTATTTATTGCGCTTCGCCACCGAGCGCACGCAAACGGTCAATACAGCAGCCGTCGGCGGCAACGCCGGATTATTGGCAGAAGGCGATGAATAATTTTGTGTAAGCCGCGCAAGCTGAAAGCTAAGGTGTTGTGATTTTGCAAAGAGCTGCAAAATTTTAAAAATATCAATTTAATCAATTAGTTATGTTTTATCCATGGCGAATACTGCGTCACCAACCCTGCGCTAGGTTGGCTCGCTTGAAGTCAATTTTCGACTCATCGATTTACATCAATAGATGTTAGCGCCCACTAATAATTATTTTTAACAAAATCAACCGCTTAAAATATGCTGCAGTTGCGTTATAATGTCTCTTATT
>JBEEJL010000301.1:0-3980 GCA_041169175.1 Pseudomonadota bacterium
GGCATAACGCCAGTGACGTGTCGTCTGTCCATTGACCTGGCAGCAATCGGAAGGGGCCACCTCCGATCATGTCAGTTAATGGCGGAAAGCTTCCTCGCTCCTTAAATTCGACTGTAGTTCCCGCCGCATCACCCACTGCTAGGCCGAGCAAACAGCCGTGAAGTTTATCGGCTAAATTCATGAGTTTTAATAGGGAACAATATGTCTAGCTAAATCAAATATTTTTCAGCCTGGATGGTCAAGAAATTTGTTAAGTGTCCCAGCTATAAGCTTTCTGCGTTCAGCTAAAAACGCTTTGTAATTAGAAATTTCCAAAAACTCTGCTGTTAGGGGTATGGCTTGTGCAGTGAACATATCACCACCATGCTGTTCAACAAGCGGTGGTAGATAAATTGCTGGAGGCTTATCGCTTATAGCACGGTTCATTTTTCCACCTATAAATGCAAGATTGGCAATATCATCGGCCTCTCTTGGCGAGCAGACATTTTTTAGCTGAGCTTTTGGGAAAATATGATGGAATTGAAGTTTATGCTGCACTCCAGAGTGCGCCAATGAAATTGAAAGATTTGATCTCCAGTCCTTCGCCCCGTTCGTTTGGAATGCGAGGAACATTGTTTTGAACAGTGCGCTTCGTTGGTTGCGCCCTTCAAGATCGTCCGCTGTTACTTCGAGGCGGCCGAACTGTAGCCGTAAACGATCCAATAAGTCTTGAACAGAGCCGCCTTGGCGAATGGTTGAAAGGTCTTGGTCAAGAATAGATTCGCTTGATCCACGGGAAAAACGGCCCTTCGCATTGGCTACGAGCGCCCAGTAGCGGATTTGTTTTGATTCTTCGGGGCTAATTTTATAATCACGTGAGTGCCCAAAATAAGCAAGCACTACAAGCAAATATGGCGAAGATAGAAGCGCTGGACTGTTAATGCCCAAATTACTTTTCAGTAAATTCATCGCAAAATGAATTCCCTCTGACGCCTCTTTCCACGCTTGTTGCAGAATATCAACTTTAAGTTTGCCTACGGTAAGAAATCTTGATTGCCCTGTCGCGAATGCCACTAGGTTTTTAAGGTGCAAGCCAAGCTCGATATCAAAACCTTCTTTAGCACATTCAATTTGGAAGTTTTGAAAAATTTGTAATGAGTTGCGCCACTTTGCAGTGATCTGTGCAAGGGCTAAATCAGAGCTGCGAAGTTTTGACCCAAGTGAGTTTACCCGCACAAAAATTTCAGTTACTTCATCATAAGAAAGAGTGCGTTCGAGAATATCCATTCGGTAAAGATATTTTCTGATACTACGTAGTCGGGCAAGGCGCTGGCTGTATTTTTCCCAGCGAATATCATCAAAATTAGTGATCCCAGCTCGGCGAAGAAATTGTGCATCGCTATCTGTTTTGAATACCTCTGAAACTTTAACCCATTGTGGCAGTTGCTCGAGTTTTCGAGTTGCAACAACGAATGTCATTTTGTTGAAGCGCTTTTGAAGTTCGTCCTCAGTTGAATCAGCTTCGTCATCTACAATATCGTCTTGGTCATCGTCATCTTCGTCATCGTTCCCGTCCTCATCAACTTCTGTGACAACCGCAAGCTGATCGGGGTGTTCGAGATTAAACAATAGATCAATTGGCCTACGCCGACCACGGACAGAGACAGGTTCGCCGCGAATGACCGCTGATAAAGAAGTTAGGCGTTGTTGGCCATCAAGCAGTAGCCGTGTGCTCTGATATGGATTAGCTTTTTGGCTGATGGCGAAATGTTGTTGGGGGATTGACTCATCATCTGTTTCCCAGAGCAAAATCGCTCCAGATGGATAACCGCGATATAAAGAATCGAGCAAATCTCGCACTCGCGTTGATCGCCAAACATACTGACGCTGCATTTCTGGAAGTCTTAGTTCGCCACTTTCTATCATGGAAACTAATTCTGCTACAGTAGCTTCGGCTTTGGCCATTTTTTTGATCTTAGAAGTTAGGTTATAGGTAAGCAGCGTTTTTAATAATAAATTACGACGTTACTTCTTCGGCATATACAAATCCGTAATACTGCCATCCATAATTTCCGCGCCGAAGAATACGGTTTCCGATAGCGTTGGGTGCGGGTGGATGGTGAGGCCGATGTCTTGGGCGTCGGCGCCCATCTCTAACGCCAATACGGTTTCGGCGATGAGTTCGCCGGCGTTGATGCCGACGATGCCTGCGCCTAATAATTTTTTGCTTTGCTTATCGAAGATGAGTTTGGTCAAGCCTTCTTCGCGCGCGCTGCCGATGGCGCGGCCGCTGGCGGCCCAGGGGAAGACGGCTTTTTCGTAATCCACATTTTGCGCTTTGGCTTCGGCTTCGCTCAGGCCCATCCACGCGATTTCCGGGTCGGTGTAGGCGACGTTGGGGATGGTGCGCGCGTCGAAGGCGACTTTGTGTCCGGCGATGACTTCGGCGGCGAGTTTGCCTTCGTGCGTGGCTTTGTGCGCGAGCATGGGTTCGCCGCAAATATCGCCGATGGCGAAAATGTGGGCGACGTTGGTGCGCTGTTGATTATCGACGGCGATGTAACCGCGTTCATCGACGTTGACGCCTGCTGCTGCTGCGTTGATATTTTTCCCATTCGGTCGGCGGCCGACGGCGATGAGCACTTTGTCATACACTTGTGATGCGGGTGCGTTGTCACCGGCGAAGCTGACATGCAGGCCGTCTTTTTTAGCCTCGATTTTTTCCACTTTGGTTTTGAGATAAATCGCTTCGTAGCGTTTCTCGATGCGCTTGTGCAATGGCTTGACCAAATCTTTATCGCAGCCGGGGATCAAGCCGTCCATCAATTCGACCACGCTGACTTTGCTGCCTAATGCGTCATACACCGTCGCCATTTCCAAACCGATGATGCCGCCGCCGACGATGAGCAAGCGTTGTGGAATGTCGGCGAGGTCGAGCGCGTCGGTGGAATCCATCAAGCGCTTGTCGTCGTAGGGCAAGCGGGGGATTTTTGCCGCTTGCGAGCCTGCTGCGATAACTATTTGATTAAATTGAACTATTTTAGCGCCTTCAGCGGTGACGACTTCGACGGTATAAGCCGACGTGAATTTCGCCACGCCTTGCACCACGGTAACTTTGCGTTGCTTGGCGAGGCCGCTTAAACCTTTGGTGAGTTTGCCGACCACATCATTTTTCCAGCCGCGAATTTTATCCAGCTCGATTTTCGGCGCGCCGAATGTCACGCCGTGTTTGGTGATGTCGTCCGCGTCGGTGATAACTTTGGCGACATGCAGCAAGGCTTTGGACGGAATGCAGCCGACGTTAAGACACACGCCGCCGAGCGTGGCGTAGCGTTCGATCACCATCACTTGCTTGCCCAAATCCGCCGCGCGGAATGCGGCGGTGTAGCCGCCGGGCCCGCCGCCTAAAACCAGCACGTCGGTTTGCATATCGGATTTGATATTGCTTGGCGCGGGCGCGGAAACTGTTGCGGCTGCCGGTGCGGGAGCGGTTGCGGGAGCGGGGGCTGCAGCAGCTTTGGCTGGCGCTGCTGGTGCGGCGCTTGCGGTGTTCGCTTCTGCTGAATCGATCATCAGAATCAACGTGCCTTGCGAAACTTTATCGCCCGCTTTGATTTTTATTTCTTTCACCACACCCGCTTGTGGCGAGGGAATTTCCATGGTGGCTTTGTCGGATTCGAGGGTGATGAGCGAATCTTCTTTTTTCACCGTGTCGCCGACTTTGACTAATACTTCGATGACTTCAACCGCATCGAAATCGCCGATGTCCGGTACTTTTACTTCAATCAGATTCGCCATTACAACACCAGCCTTCTGATGTCACTTAATACCGACGTCATATAAGCAGTGAAGCGCGCAGCGGACGCGCCGTCGATGACGCGATGGTCGTAAGACAGCGACAAGGGCAATACCAATTTCGGTAAAAACTCTTTGCCGTCCCACATCGGTTTGATCGACGATTTTGAAACGCCAAGGATGGCGACTTCAGGCGCGTTGATAAT
>JBEEJL010000302.1:0-3121 GCA_041169175.1 Pseudomonadota bacterium
GATGCTGATCATCGGGGCGATGATGCGGAAGCTGATTCATGTCGCCTTCGGCGTATTGAAGTCGGGTAAAAACTTCGATCCGGCGTTGCATTAGGCTTGACGGGGATAACAGTATCTACAGCCTCGCAATTCCCCCGTAGCGTGCGCACTGCGCACGAAAATCTCCGTCCGGGCACAACGCGCCGTTCGCGCATGGGCGTTTGATCGTGCGCGGTGCGCACGCTACGCGGGTAAATTCGTAGCAAACGAAGAACGTAATGAGCGCAGCCAATTGCGCCGCATGGCAGATTCATTCGGTGCAATTCGCTGCACTCATTGCACCCTACATTTTTGTCATTCTGACCCTGAGCTTGTCGAAGGGGAGGAATCTGCTGTTCCGCTGGTTAAATCAAAATCGAAAAGCAGATCCTTCGCTATGGCTCAGGATGACAGACAAATGAGGATGGCACCCAGACGTAGGATGTGCTGAGGCACGAAGCGCATCGGTCGCGATCGATGCGCCTCCTACATCGGCATATACAACTCATCCTCGTAGCGTGCGCACTGCGCACGAAAATGCTCGTCCGAGCACAACGCACCGTTCACGCATGAACGTTTGATCGTGCGCGGTGCGCACGCTACGCGGGGTAAATTCGAAGCGAGCGTAGGCGGAAGCCGATAGGCGTTCCGACGGCTGTATTTTGATGCGCTTCCGCCGACGCATATCACCCGTCCCAACTACACAAAAAAATGGTTCGATGCGCATGCGGCGGAACGCCTGTCGGCTTCTGCCTTACTTGAAAAATAATGTGTAGGGCGCAATCCCTATTGCGCCGAATGGTAAACAATTCTACAGTTCATGTTGCCGAATACGGTTTTATTCACATCTGAATAAACGCGTTCACCTCATCGCGCGCATCAAATAAGGGTCGGTGAATGAGATTACCATGCGGGGCAATAGGGGTTGCGCCCTACATTTTTGCCGGGAGAATAAATTGGATTGGGAACAACGGTTAGAAAAATTGTGGGCGTCGATGGATGACCACGAAGAAAAAATATTCATAGCAAAAATGGATCAACTCGTGGCTGAGTTGCCTGCGACTAGCGCGGTGGGTTTGTATGAACGCGGATCGGCATTCGATTCGACTGGCCATTCTGATCTGGCTGTGCCGCTTTATCGTGATGCGCTAAAACGCGGGCTGCCGGAAAGCCGTCGGCGGCAGGCAGTGATTCAATTGGCGAGTTCGTTGCGCAATCTAGGTCAAGCCACCGAAAGCGTGGCGTTGCTGACGGCGGAAAGAAACAGGGGCTCGGATGAATTAGATGATGCGGTGTATGCGTTTCTTGCGCTGGCGCTGATCGATGTGGGGCGGGAGAAAGAGGCGGTGTCGATTTCGCTTACGGCGCTGTCACGCCACATGACGCGCTACAAACGCTCGGTGGAAAATTATGCGAAAGACATTTCTGACAAGGCGTAGGGTGCGCTCGCGTAGCATCCATTTCTGTATGGCAGTTGCGCGTTATTGAAAGTGTTTTGGTGCGCGAGCGCATCCTGCTAGGAACCCGCTTTATGTAAATGAACATGCTGGGCTTATCAGCGCCAGCCTAGTTAATCTTGCCAACACTTAGCAGAGTGATCGGCGCACCCGGCGAAATTATTATTGCGTGCAAACAACCAATTTATTTTCTGGCGAACCGGAGCCAGGCTGTATTTCGCCAATGCGTTTCCAATTCGATCCATCATAAGCATAGGTTGCGCTTTTGCCGCAGCCAAATGCCTGACCATTACCATCGGGCAAATAGCCCGTCGTAGTGGCGCAACATAAATCGGTGCGCGAAAATCTCGCCAGTGACAAGTCTTTGCGCGATGCGCCAGAACCATGCGTACACGCCATTAATTGCAGTGATGCCAAAAAGATTAAAATAAATTTCATCGATTGACTCCTTAAAAAGTAACGCTTAAAAGTAATTTAACATACAATAAATAGTACAATATAATCATATAGTTACATAATATCGCTATCATGCCAAAATCCGCCGCATTCATTCGCATCAAAGCCGACGTTTTAAAACTTGTCGCGGCGATTCCGGCGCGCAAGCTGTGTTCGTTTCGTTCAATTGGTGAGCATCTTGATGTGGTGCCGCGTCATGTTGCTTATATTCTTGCGCAACTCAGCGATGAGGAAAAAAATCATTATCCTTGGCATCGCGTGGTGGGCGATGACGGCAGGCTGGGCGTGGCCAAGTTTCACGCCGATGGCAGACCGCAAGCGGATCTGTTGCGTAATGAAAGTCTGATCATTAGTGACAATACGGTGCTGCTATTTGAAAAACATTTTGTCGCCGCCGCAAAATTAAAAAGCGGCGTAGCAAAACAACAGCGCCCGGAGCGCGCTTAATCTGCCCGCCTGATTCGTCCGCCTTGCTGGTTTTCCCTCGCGCTTTTGATTATGCTAGGCAGATTGTTTCCCTCACTTGGGCATGTCGCTTTGATCGTGAAACCATTTTTCCTATCCACGCTGTTTGAACGTCTCACTACGCGCAAGGCGCTAATCGGCCTCGGCGCGCTGCTGTTCACGCTGTTGCTGAGCCAGACTTCGCTATTCCATCGTTTTGATAACGACGCCGCCGATATGCAAGCGCGCTTGTTGGCACGCCCGCAAAACCTGGACTCGGTGGTGATTGTCGATGTGGATGAAGAATCGATGGCATTGTTGCAGCCCTTGCTCGGCGCGTGGCCTTATCGACGCGATGTGTATGCGGCGGTGACGGATTTTTTACGCAGCAGTGGGGCGAAGAGTATCACTTACGATATTTTATTTTCCGAGCCGCGCGCCGGCGACGCGGATTTCGCCCGTTCATTGGCAAAAGCGGACAACGTGGTACTCGCCGCATCAGCCATCAATTACCCATTCGAGCGCAGCGCAGAATATCGCACGCAGCTTGACGCCGCTGCCTGGCCCGCCGAACAAAATAAAAAATCGCCGTATTTAATCTGGCGCGACATCACCTTGCCATTACCGCTGTTTACGCAGCCACTTACTGCAAGTCAAACTGGCGTCATCAGTCTGCGGCCGGATACGGACGACGGCATTCATCGTCGTATTCCTTTACTGCATCACGCTTACGGCAAAACACTGCC
>JBEEJL010000303.1:0-2769 GCA_041169175.1 Pseudomonadota bacterium
TTTAATTCAGGTGATAGTTACGACATTATGGGCTGGCGCAAAACCAATGATCGTGTCGCCGCATTTTATTTCACCTCATTGCCTGATTCATATGCGGCGCGCACCGGCAGGCCGGATAACGTTGGGGTGATTGGCGTGGCCTTATTCAGACGCAAATACGAAGCGCCGATTAGTTATGTCGAACCGCCGGTTTATCCGCGCTGGCAGGAGAATTCCCGTTCTGAAGATTCCGCTACGCTGGCTCAAGCTGCGCCGTCAGCTGCCGCGCCGAATCTAGCCGGCGCTGCTGCCGAAGCGCGCGGCGGTAGCGCAGGTAGAATGGTGCCCGCGCCGTTGATGAAAGACAAATCTTTAGGTACCGGCCATGGCCGCTCAGTCGAATCATCGGTGCAGATCGCGCAGTTTGAACGCCAGTCATCGACCCCCGACGAAGTCATTACGATTTATTATGACAGTCAACGTAATTTGGTTTCGCGTGGCGTGCTGGCGTATTCGCCGCCTATCGCAGCGAATCCGTTTCCGAACCAGTTTGTTGCCGATCCGCCGCGCCGCTGGTAATCGATTACGTGCAAAGCCGCGCCACTATTGCAACCGGGAAAATCTCCGTTACACTAGCGGGAATGACTCCAGTCGATGATCCTGACGAAGACCTGATGCTGCGTTACCGCGACGGTGACGCAGCTGCATTCGAGGTTTTATACGCACGCCATAAAGGTGGCGTGTTCCGCTACATGCTGCGCCAATGCGGCGATCGTGGCGTGGCGGAAGAATTGTTTCAGGAAGTGTGGATGAACTTAATTAAGGCACGTCTCTCCTATATTGTACGAGCGCGTTTTTCTACTTATTTGTATAGCATCGCGCATAACCGCCTGATCGATCATTACCGCGCAAGCGGGCGTGAATTGCCGTTGTCCTATCAGCCGGGCGATGATGACGAAGATTTTTTTACCAATATTGCTGCTGCTGATAGCCATCAACCCGATACGCTATTGTCGGCCAAACAAGGCGCAACAGAATTTTTACGCTTACTGGAAAGTTTGCCTGCAGCACAACGCGAAGCGTTTTTGCTGCATGAAGAAACCGGCATGACCGTTGAAGAAATCGCCGCAGCCACTAATGTCAACGCAGAAACCGCCAAAAGCCGTTTGCGCTATGCGCTAGCAAAACTGCGCGCAGGTTTGAAGGAGCTTGTATGAAATCACCCAAAATCAATCAGGCAGAAGATAAAATTCTCGACCAATATCTCGCCGGCAAATCGCATTTGTCCGAATCGTATAAACAAATTGCGCTGGATTTGCCCGGGGTCGAGTTAGATTCATCTATACTCGCCGCCTCGCGACGCGAGGTCAATGCGCGCCCAAAGTCGGCCGGCGCTGAAGGCTGGCGTAAATGGCAGATGCCGTTTTCCATTGCGGCTTTGCTAGTCGTTAGCGCATCGTTAACACTCACCATGACCGAGCATGAAAAAAAATCTGCTGAAACGGTGCTGGCTCCCGCGCCGATTGTTGTAACCGAAGAAAGTAAGCCGTCGCGCGGTGATGGCTTCGGGCAAAACGCGACAGGCAGCGTCGATGCCAATAAAACGGCATCGCCCGCGCGTAAGATAGACCCGATAGAAAGAGCCAAACAAAAAATGGCGTCGCCGATGCCTGAAGCGAAAGCGCCGGAACCTAAATTAGCGCAGGCAATGAAAGCGCCTGCGCCAGCAACGGCGCCGACTAGCAGCAAGCCAGAATCTACAGCGCAGGCGTTTCCGCCGAGCACGACAAAAAATGCAGATGCAGTCATGCAGGCCGAAAGCAAACTTGCGTCCGTTGATCAAGCGCGCGCGCCGCAAGTCGCCAGTCGCCAAGCCGCATCCGTTGCCGCCGCGCCTGCGTCAGCTACTGTGACAGTGGCTACGGCAGAGGCAAACGTGGCTGACAAAGTATCCTTGTCTGCTGGCGCTCCACCCACAGTCGTCGCTGCATCTGCGCCTGCTGTTGCCGCTGAATCCAGTGGTTATACAAGCCAGCCCAGGGCCGCCCGATCTGCTGGTGCAGCTGCCGCCGCTCCTACAGAAAGTTCGCGCGATGCAGCAGCTACATCACAAACATTGCGCAAGTCGGTTCAGTTGAGCGAAGCGGATACACTGGCGGCCTACAGCGCATCGCAAACATGGCTGGCGAAAATAGAAGCGTCATTACGTGAAGGCAAAACCGAAGAAGCAGAAAAAACTTTGGCGGAATTCAGAAAACGTTTTCCGAATTACATCGTGCCGGACTCGATAAAAGAAGAGTTAGAAAAACAGCGCGCTGCTTTGAATATCGAACCGAATAAATAAAACCCCCAGGCATTCTACCCCCGAGTTCTTGTGGCCAATCAATAAGCACATTCCCTGCATAGCGTGTGTTTAACTGTGTTGAAAGCCCGTTCTATAAGGAAGCAAGCTGCGTGGTTTGCAAAAATTGCTTTGAGTATGATAAGGTAATACCTAATATCACTTTAGGACACGGCGATGGCTGAAACGACCATTAACCCGGTGGCAATCAAGATCGACAGCGATACCAAAGAGCGGCTAAAGCGTCTGGCCGAAGCGCGGCAGCGTACGCCGCACTGGCTGATGCGCGAGGCGATTACGCAATATGTCGAACGGGAAGAGGCGCGCGAGAGTTTTAAGCAAGAGGCCTTGACTTCTTGGGTGGCTTATCAAGAAAATGGACGCCACCTGACGGGTAAAGAAGTGCGTAGTTGGCTGAACACATGGGGTGCCAAGACTGAAAAAGCCCA
>JBEEJL010000304.1:0-3035 GCA_041169175.1 Pseudomonadota bacterium
TAAGTCGAGGAGGAGTTATGAAGTTGCAACGCATGTTTTACTCAATAGCGGCTACAGCAGTTTTGGGGGCCATATCATTTGCTGCCGCTGCACAAGAAACCATCAAGATTGCCTATATCGACCCGCTGTCCGGCCCTATGGCGGCAACGGGCGAACATGGACTGCATGAATTTCAATTTGTCGCCGAGCAAATCAACGCGCGCGGCGGCGTTCTCGGGAAAAAATTGGAAATCGTCCCGCTCGACAATAAGCTCAGCCCGCAGGAAAGCCAGATTGTATTGAAATCGGCGATTGATCAGGGCGTGCGCTATGTCACGCAAGGTAACGGCTCCAGCGTCGCGGGTGTGTTGATTGATCAAATCAATAAACACAACGCACGTGATCCAGCCAACGCAGTAGTCTTCCTGAATTATGCAGCGGTTGATCCTGATTTCACTAATAGCAAATGCAGTTTCTGGCATTTCCGTTTCGACGCCAACAGCGACATGAAAATGGAAGCCATGACCAACTACATGGCCAAACAGGGCAGCGTTAAAAAAGTGTATGTGATTGGACAAGATTATTCGTTCGGTCACCAAGTTGCGCGCGCGGCGAAAGAAATGATCAAAGCCAAAATGCCAGGCGCTGAAATTGTCGGTGATGAACTTCATCCGCTGGCAAAAGTAAAAGACTTCGCGCCGTACATTCAGAAAATTAAAGCCTCGGGTGCAGACACCGTGGTGACGGGCAACTGGGGTAGCGATCTGGTGTTGTTAATCAAAGCCAGCAAAGAAGCCGGTTTGGACGTCAACTACTACACTTATTACGCAGCGGTAGTCGGCACACCGACCGCGCTGGGTGAATCCGGTGCGGGACGCGTCAAAATCGTTAGCTACGGCAGCTCAAATCTGTCGCCGAAAATGGAACAGTATCGGATGGACTACCAGAAAAAGCATGGCGCAAAGAGCGACCCGTACACCTACGCGGCTAAAAATGCGCTGGAAATGCTGACCAAAGCCATGACCCAAGCCGGCAGTGCCGAGCCATTGAAAGTGGCGCGCGCAATGGAAGGCATGAAAATGGAAGGCCCGTTCGGCGAGATGGAAATGCGCAAAGTGGATCACCAAATGATTCAGCCTTTGTTCATTGCGACTTTTGCCAAAGCTGGTGTGCCCGGCAATAAATTTGAATCTGAGGGCACGGGTTTTGGTTTCAAAGATGACGCCAAGATCGACAACTATGTCAGTGCACAGCCTACTTCGTGCAAAATGGATCGTCCGCAGTAACCAGAAGTTGATGTAAATTCGCCCGGCCCAAAGCCGGGCGAATGTTTTTAGCTGCATTTTTCCGCCGGTTTCAAATAAACCATGAACGTATAAACAAAATACGAGGAGTGACCAGGTGGAATTTTTTCTTATATCCTTGATGCACGGCATTTCTTTTGGCTTGTTGCTGTTCATGCTCTCCAGCGGATTGACGCTGATTCTCAGCATGATGGGGGTGCTCAATTTCGCTCACGCCAGCTTTTATATGCTCGGCGCTTATTTCGCTTATCAAGTCAGTCACTATGTCGGCTTTTGGCCCGCGCTGATTATCGCGCCGCTCATCGTTGCCGCCCTCGGTGCATGTGTTGAGCGTTTTGGTTTGCGCCGCGTGCATAAATACGGCCATGTGCCTGAGTTACTTTTTACTTTTGGCCTGGCATTTTTGATCGAGGAAATCGTCCATATTATTTGGGGTCGTGCGCCAGTTGATTATCAAATCCCGGCGGCACTCGACTTTACGCTATTCAAAATTTATTCCACTTCATTCCCCGCCTACAAAGGTTTCATGATGCTGATCTCGCTGCTGATGATGGTCGGTCTGTGGCTGATGATTACGCGCACACGCATCGGCTTGATCATTCAAGCGTCGATCACCCATCCGCAAATGGTCGAGGCGCTCGGCCACAACGTGACGCGCGTTTTCATGCTGGTATTCGGCGTTGGTTGCGGGCTGGCCGGTTTAGCCGGCGTGATTGGCGGCAATGCGTTCGTGACCGAGCCAAGCATGGCGGCGACCTTGGGCGGCATTGTGTTCGTGGTGATAGTGCTGGGCGGCTTAGGTTCGCTCACCGGTGCATTCATCGCTTCGTTACTTGTGGGTATTATTCAAACATTCTCTATAGCCGTCGATGCATCCTTTCTAGATGTATTGTCGAAAATCGGCATCGCCTTACAGCCCGGTTCGGCCTTGCATAATTTCTTTTCCATCAAAATTTCGCAGACTGCCACTGCGTTGCCGTTCTTGTTGATGGTGTTGATGCTGATCGTGCGCCCACGCGGCATCATGGGGACCCGCGAATCATGAGCGCCGTGCCAAATATACCCACACGATTGAATCCCCTCAAATGGGGCGTGTGGGTTGTTCCGGCGATTTTAATCGCGCTGTTGCCGCTCTATTTCAAATCCGGTTTTGCCATTAACGCGCTGAACGAAATCGGCATCATGATTATTTTCGCGCTGTCCTACAATATGCTGTTGGGACAGAGCGGTATGTTGTCGTTCGGTCATGCGGTGTATTCGGGCATCGGCGCCTATATCGCAATTCACGCACTCAATCTCATCGGTAAAGGCAGCTTTTCATTTCCTGTCACGCTTTTGCCTTTGATCGGCGGCTTGGCGGGCATGTTGTGCGGCGTGATACTCGGTTATGTTTCAACCAAGCGCGCGGGTACGACATTCGCGATGATCTCGATGGGTATTGGTGAAATGGTCGCCGCCTGTTCGCTCATGTTCCCCGCATTTTTCGGTGGCGAAGCGGGCATCTCGGGTAATCGCATGTTGGGCAAAGGTTGGTTCGGCATCAGCTACGGTCCGTCAATCGAAGTGTATTACTTGATCGCTGCGTGGATGATGCTGGCGATTATCGCTATGTATGCCCTCACGCACACACCGCTCGGGCGCATGATGAACGCCGTGCGCGACAATCCCGAGCGCGCAGAATTCGTTGGCTACAATCCACAGCGCGTGCGCTATCTCGCCATGATACTGGCTGGATTTTTTGCCGGTGTCGCA
>JBEEJL010000305.1:0-7372 GCA_041169175.1 Pseudomonadota bacterium
ATTCGCTCGGCCACTTACAGGATTTGCAAGGCATCGCATCCGGCATAGAGAACACCAATTATTTTGTGAAGACGACGCGCGGAAAATTTGTGCTGACGCTGTTCGAGAAAATGGCAGCGGCAGATTTGCCGTATTACATGCATCTCAAAACCCATCTCGCTAACCACGGTTTCCCTTGCCCGAAACCTATCGCCAATCATAATCACGAATTTGTCGGCGAGCTGAATGGCAAGCCTGCGTCTATCGTGAGTTGTCTTCCGGGCAAATCAGTGGAGACCGTCACGCCAGCGCAATGCGCGGAAACCGGCGCGGTGTTGGCCGATTTACATTTAGCCGGACAAGGTTTCGCGCAACGCATGATGAATCCGCGCGGGCCGCATTGGTGGCAGATTTTCTCGCAGCAACTGATGCCGAAATTAAAATCAGACGAAGCCGAGTTGATACAAAGCGAGCTGGCGTTTCAGTTACAACACAAACAGGATGCGTTGCCGCGCGGCGTCATACACGGCGATTTGTTCCGCGACAATGTGTTGTTTGATAACGGTCGCATCGGCGGCGTGATCGATTTTTATTTCGCCTGCAACGATGTGTTGCTCTACGACGTAGCGATCACGGCCAATGATTGGTGCATGCAACCTGACGCGACGCTAGACGTAGTACGATTAAGAGCGATGTTGCAAGGCTATCACGCCACGCGTCAGTTCACTGGCGCAGAAAAAATCGACTGGCCGGTAATGTTACGCGCCGCCGCCCTGCGCATCTGGCTCGGCCGCCTCGGCTATAATCATTTCCCGATGCAAGGCGAAATGACGCACACCAAAGACGCCGGTTTATATCAAGGTTTATTACAACAGCATATTGCCGTGCCGTTGAATCTTGCGGCGCTGATTGCTTAACAAAAATCAAAGGAAAAATATGAAAGTACGTGACCTCAACGCAGCACACGGTTGGTATTGGGTGCGCGATGCGTTTAAGTTATTCGCCAAAAGCCCGGCATTGTGGATTGCGCTTGTTGTCGTGTTGCTGATTATCTGGCTGGTTTCCGCCATCGTGCCTATCGTCGGACAATTGGTGGTCGGCGTGTTGTATCCGGTGTTTGTCGCGGGACTCATGGCGGGCGCGCGCAAGGTGGAAAAAGACGGGGAGCTGGAGTTGGCCGATTTGTTTACGGCGTTTCGCGAAAATGTGAAGCCGCTCGCCAGCGTAGGCTTGATTAGTCTGGTGTTGAGTTTGCTAGTCGGCGGCCTGATGCTGTTGATGGGCTACAAAGAACCGCCCATGCCCTCCGCAGGACAGTCGCCCGATGTCGCGGCGCTGTTGGAATATTTGAATGGTATTGCGCTACCGATGCTGGTCGGTCTTTTGTTTTTGGTGCCGGTGCAAATGGCGTTGTGGTTTGCTCCGCCGTTACTGATGTTCAACAAAAGCATGAGCGCAATAGATGCTATTAAATGGAGCTTTTACGCCTGCATCGCCAATGTGATTCCGTTTTTGGTTTACGGTTTGGTGCTGACCGGCTTATTCATGCTGTTACCGTTTACTTTATTTCTCGGCGTGATCGTGTTGATACCGGTGATGCTGCTGACCATCTACACTTCGTATCAAGCAATTTTCGATGAAAGCGACAGCACGCAAGCAATCAATCCACCTGAAAACGTTTAATCCGTTCGGTTGTAGCGGGGTGGGAAGAGAGAAAATCCATTGCGCCGCTATCTTTTTGATTATTATCAGTTTTTTTAGATGGCTTGGTCTCGTCTTTAGCGTCTTTTTTATCCGGCACGCCTTCTTGCAAACGGGAAAGTATGTTGGCGAAATTTCTTAGCGGAATTTTTTGCTCGACCATTTTGTTGTAAGCAAAATCATCCGCTTCAGTCTCAAATTCGCGCGAATGTTTGGCGTTCAACAATGCCGTCGGTAAACCGGCGGCAAGTACGCTGAGCGATGATGCGTCGCTGGCGATAGTTGCGACAATCAACGCTACCATCGAATCCTGTAGCCAACCGCGCAAGGGATGATGATGCGCGATGTGGCCCGCCTCGTGCGACAGCACGGCAAATAATTCTTCCTGATTTTTTGCCAAATCCACCAATTCGTCAGTGACAACGACCGTGCCCGAAGGTAGCGCCAGTGCATTGGCACCGATTTTGTCGCCGTGACGGAATACCAATTCAATTTTTTTGTCGCGCTGCAGGCTGCTATTAACGCGATCGAACGTCGCCGAGACTTCTTTTTGTTTCGCTTCATCCAGCTTGCTTGGCGAAAAATAGACTTTATCCAGCGTAGCCAAGGTTTGTTTGCCTAATGTTGCTTCGACCGACGTAGGCAATTTTTCCGCCGCAAGTTTCGCCAGCGTCGGTGCGCCGATGGTGATGCCGGCCCACACCGCGCCGACGGTAAACAGCAGGGCGATGACGGCATAACCCATGCGGCTTTCGAGTTTATGGATCAAGCGATAACCCGATTGCGCGCCGCGCTCGGCGAGCCATTTATCAAGCGTATCGTTATCCACGGTTTCGCAGCGACTGCCGTCAGGAAATTCCAGGCTGCGCGGCGTGTTGGACAAGCGGTCACTGATACGCACGTCGTTGAAGGCAAAAGTTAGCGGCGCATCAAGGCCGTCAAGCAACAGCGTAGGCCCATCTAGCGATAGCTGCACCGTCTGCCGCCGCGAGCTGCCTTTAGCGTAATGCCATGCGTTAACCGGATGGTTCATAAACCGATGTCAACATTAAAGAAATCACCGAGCTCTTCGCCAACCGCATTGGAATTTTTTTCTTCCGCAGCGGCAATATCATCGAGGCTGCCGTGCGCGACCAAGCTGGTGTTTTGTAAGCGATAACGCAGGCTGCGTACCGTCGCCCACGGAATCAGCAGGCCGAAAGAAAAAACAATCGCCAGCGTGTTGACGAAATTGATGCGCAACATATCGACGAATTTTAAGGTAGATTGAAAGCGGTGTTCGCCCAACGAAGCATTATTCCAGATCAGGTTGCCGATGGCAGATTGCATATAACTGCGGGCACCGACCAAAAATAAAATATAGATCAAGCCGATAACAATAATCGGCAGAATAGACAGCAGGCCGATATTAGTGGCTGCCGCGCCTTTAGCGCCGCCCATGAAAATACTGCCGCCTATCAATATTGCCGCAAGGATGCCGGCAACAATCAGCACACCGAACGAACCGAGAAATAAAATAATGAAGATCGGATAAAACTGCCCGGTTTGCGCGTTCAGGCTCATTGGCGTGGTGCCATAGCGCGTGTTATCAATCAGGAATTTACTTTTGCGCGCGACATACCAGGGATAGCCAAGACCCAGCGTGACATAAGATAGTATCGGGCCGAGTATAAAAACATTGGCCGATTTGCTATACGTGCTGGAAAAACTAAATCGCACATTGCGGTGGCGTGTGTTGCCTAGATTGAACATGCGTGACTTGATTACCAGCCACGGCACGGCCAGAAAAATCAGAATAGCCAAAATGATATACAGAACAGGTATAGCTTGCGACGAGCCGAATAGTGCCAAGGCCACCACCGCGATAATTCTACCCTTGAGAATCTTGATCGGGTCGGCAGTGTATTCAAATGCTGCGCCATCGAGATTGGTGTTGCCGTACAAGTATCGCAGCTTGCGCACTTTGGCCCAGGCGGAATAAATGCCTAGCGTAATAATCGACAGAAAAATATTCACAATCCAGATGCGAAAATATTCCGTTGCGTTACCGGTGAAAACGAAAGGATATTGTTTACTCGGCGGCAATTCTCGCCGGGCCTCAGGATAGATCGGCGTATCGGCGCCGCCGTTGCTTGGGGGAACCAAATCAGTGTCCGGCATGACTGCTCCTTATTATTGTGATGTGTGAGTGACCCTTGATTCTAGTTGCCGGACAGCGCACTTGCTGTGCGATGGTTCACATTTACTACTTAAACCGTGCTGAGATTAGCGTATTCCAGCGCCAGCCATTTGATCCCCGCTTCGCGGAATTTCACTTGTACGCGCGCATCATTGCCGCGACCTTCGCAATTCACTACCACGCCTTCGCCGAATTTTGCATGGTTGACGCTTTGCCCGATATTGAATGGCATGCCGGACGCAATCGACGCGCCGTACACATTGGCAGGTTGCGTCGCTTTGTTCCAATACGGCTTGGCGTCGAGGTCGAAAGTTGGCGCGGCGTTGAATCCAGTCGCTCGGTGACGTAACACAATGCGATGCGTCAGTTCTTCCGGGATTTCGTCGATGAATCTAGATACGATGCCGTAACGGATTTGGCCGTGCAGCATGCGTTGTTGTGCATGGCTAAGGTACAGGCGCTGACGCGCGCGCGTGATGGCGACATACATCAAGCGCCGTTCTTCTTCGATGCCGTCGGCCTCGCTGATGGAATTTTCGTGCGGGAACAAACCTTCTTCCACGCCGCTGACAAACACCGCATGAAATTCCAAACCTTTCGCCGCGTGTACTGTCATCAATTGCAACGCATCTTGTCCTGCGCCCGCTTCATGTTCGCCTGCCTCCAGGCTGGCATGCGCTAGAAAGGACGCCAGCGGCGTCGAAGTTTCTTCCGTATCTTCGCTGCGATATTCTTCTTGGAATAACGCCGCAGCGGTGACTAATTCGTTCAGGTTTTCCAAACGATCCGCACCGTCTTTTTCATTTTCGTAATGTTCGCGCAAGCCGCTTTTATGCAGCATGTCTTCCATCAGTTCGGGCAAGGGCAGCGACAATGCGCCGGATTTGAGACTGTCGATAATGCCGACAAAATTTTGCAGGCTCACTCCAGCTCGACCGCTCATTGTGCTGTCACTGGCGGCTTGCATCAAACTGACGCCGCGAACTTTCGCCGCTTCTTGTAGTTGCTCAATACTGCGCGCGCCGATGCCGCGCGTCGGGAAATTCACCACGCGGGTGAACGCGGTGTCGTCATCCTGGTTTCCGGCGAGACGCAAATACGCCAATGCGTGTTTGATTTCCTGCCGCTCAAAAAAGCGCAGGCCGCCATACACGCGATAACCGATGCCCGCGCGGAACAGCGCATGTTCGAGCACACGCGATTGCGCATTGGAGCGATAGAGCAGCGCCATGTCGCTGTAATTCATGCCTTCGCGATGCAGTGCGTTGGCTTCGTCGATAATGTATTGCGCTTCATCCATGTCGCTCGCGGCTTCGAAGATGCGAACTTTTTCGCCTTCGCCCGCCGCTGTCCACAGGTTTTTGCCCAATCTAGAATTATTGTTTTTAATCAATGAGTTAGCTGAATCGAGTATATTGCCTTGCGAGCGATAATTTTGTTCCAGCTTAATGATTTTTTTGATATGAAAATCGCGTTCCAGATCGCGCATATTGCCGACCTCTGCGCCGCGAAATGCGTAAATCGATTGATCGTCATCGCCGACGGCGAACACGCAATTTTTTTCACCGGCCAATAATTTGATCCAGTTATATTGCAGGCGATTGGTGTCCTGAAATTCATCGACTAAAATAAATTTGAAACGATCGCGGTAATGGTCGAGAAAGCTGGCATTGCGTGTGAGCAATTCATAACTGCGCAACAGTAACTCAGCGAAATCTACCACGCCTTCGCGATTGCATTGCTCATCGTACATCGCGTACAGCTCGACCAGCTTGCGCGTGAATGGGTCGTGCGCCTCGACCGCGTTGGCGCGCAGGCCTTTGTCTTTGTTCCCCGCAATAAAAAATTGCACTTGGCGCGGCGGATATTTTTCTTCGTCGGTGTTAGTGGCTTTGAGCAGGCGCTTAATGACGGCAAGTTGATCCTGCACGTCGAGAATCTGGAATAGTTGCGGCAAACTCGCTTCGCGGAAATGCGCGCGCAGTAGGCGATTGCATAGACCGTGAAACGTGCCGACCCACATGCCACGCGTGTTGATCGGCATCATAGAGGTCAGGCGCAGCAGCATTTCTTTCGCCGCTTTGTTGGTAAAGGTGACGGCGAGCAAACCGGCGGGGCTGGTCGCGCCGGTCTGGATCAGGTAAGCGATGCGCGTGGTCAGAACGCGCGTTTTGCCGCTGCCTGCGCCCGCCAACACGAGGGCCGATTCAGTGCCCAGCGTGACGGCGGCGAGTTGTTCGGGATTAAGGCCGGAAAGCAAAGAGGCAGACATGAGGACTTCGATTCGTATAGAAGCGCTCATTATAAAGCAGCGCCCGTTGCTGCGGCGCTGCCAGCAAGATTAAAAAATTATTGACGTACTATGCGATAGATCGTGCCTGGCCCGCTGCAGCTTGCGCCGCTGCAGTGAGACACGGCATATAAGTCATTCGCCGCGTCCACGCCGAAAGAAGCCAAATAATCGACCTTCAAATCAGGCCAGGCTTTTTGGTCGGTAGCCGCGCCGTTCGCATAAACAAAACTTTTTACCCAGCCGACGACAAAATCACCATAGAAATAAGCGCCCTGTAGCTCAGGGATTTTGCTGCCACGATAGACATAGCCGCCGGTTATCGATTCGGACCCGGGATGGTCTTGTTCCACTACGGGCAGAGTGATGCCGGTTTTGTCGCAAGCAGAACCGCTGTAGCAAAGGGTTCCTTCAGTCGTGCTCCAGCCGTAATTTAATCCCGCAGAGCTCGTATCTACCACGTTAATTTCCTCTTTCGCGTCTTGGCCCACATCGCCGATATAAAGTTTTGCCGCTGGCGCATCAAAGGAAAAACGCCAAGGATTACGCACGCCATAAGCCCAGATTTCCTTGGCTTTTCCTGCCGTGGATGCGTAAGGATTATTGGGTGGAATTTTATACGGCAAAGTAGAAACGTCGATGCGCAATATTTTTGCCAACATAGCACTGGTATTTTGACCGTTCTTGAATGGATCACCGCCGCCGCCGCCATCGCCTGTGCCTATATATAAGTAGCCATCAGGACCAAAAGCCAATTGGCCGCCGTTGTGGTTATCGTTAATCGAATGATCGATGGTCATCACGTTGGTAGCGGAAGCGCTGTCGGCCAGATTAGGGTTGCTCGCGGAAACGAGATAACGTTCCACCACGATATTGCCCGCGCTGTTGGTGTAGTAAATATAAAACTGGCGGTTGCTCGCATATTGCGGATGAAACGCCATACTTAATAGCCCGCGTTCGCCGCTTTGGGAAATTCGACTGGATATATCAAGAAAGGGCGCAGCCAGGGTCGCGCCGTTTTGAATAATTTTGATCTGGCCGCCTTTTTCCACCACAAATAATCGTGAGTCATTCGCGGGCGCGGTTAAGTAGAGCGGAAACGAAAAACCGCCCGCCACCGTTTCCAGTTTGAGCGATACCGGGCCAGTTGGGGTAGGAATAGGTGCAGGGATCGGTACGATACTACTACTGGAATCGGAACTTGAGCCGCAGGCAGTGACTAG
>JBEEJL010000306.1:0-11573 GCA_041169175.1 Pseudomonadota bacterium
AAAATCTTTGGCGCCGATAAATTCTCCTGATTGAAGAATTAGCTTTTGACTTTCTCTGTGCCTCTGCGTCTCTTTGGTGAATGTTTTAAATCTCGCCAGCGAGAACCTCCGCCACATGCAACACCTGCGTTTTATTGTCGCCCAAGCGACGCAAGCGGCCTTCGATATTCAACATGCAACCGAGATCGCCGAGCACCACAGCATCGGCTCCAGTGGCGCGAATGTTGGCGCATTTTTCATCGACCATCGCCGTAGAAATATTGCCGTACTTGACAGCAAACGTGCCGCCGAAGCCGCAGCAGGTCTGGCAGTCTTTCATTTCTTTAATTGGTAACTCATTGATTTTATTAAGTAATTCTCTAGGCTGCTGCTTTACGCCCAGCTCGCGCAAGCCTGAGCATGAGTCATGGTAAGTCATCGTACCGTTGAACCTTCCCGGTACATTTTTTAGCTTGACTACATTCACTAGAAAGTCGGTCAGCTCGTAAGTTCGCGCAGATAAGGCGGTCACTTGCTTGAGCAAATCCGGCTCATCGCGAAATAAATCGGCGTAGTGCGTGCGGATCATGCCGGCGCAGGAGCCTGATGGCGCGACAACGTAATCAAACGCGGAAAATTCTTTTAAGGTTTTTTCTGCCAATGCGCGCGCGGCCTTGCGATCGCCTGAGTTATAACCCGGCTGGCCGCAACAAGTTTGCGTCGCAGGCACAATGACTTCGCAGCCTGCGGCTTCGAGTAATTTGATTGCGCTGAAGCCAATGCTGGGGCGCATTAAATCTACCAGGCAGGTAACAAACAATCCGACTTGCATAAGCATTCCATTGTTGAAGTTTTATCAGGATTTGCCATTATATCCTTCGCCGATTAAGCTTACCTCAGAAAAAAACTGTCCGGGCACAGCTTACGGTAAACTTAATTTTTATTCGATTTAATTAATCATGGCAACAGAAGATCCAAAAAATTCCATTCAGGTTATCGACCGCATGATGACCTTGCTCCATGCGCTGGCCGTTAGTCGAGATGCGACGTCACTCAAATCGCTCGCGGCTGCGACGGGGCTGCACCCTTCCACTGCTCACCGAATACTAGCCGTGATGGTAGAAAACCGCTTGGCCGAGCGCGTCGATGCGGGCAGCTACAGGCTCGGTATGCATTTACTCGAGCTGGGCAATGTGGTCAAAAGCCGCTTGAATGTGCGCCATGAAGCGCTACCGTTTATGCGTGCGCTGCAACAAGAAATCGGCGAAACCATCAACCTGAGCGTGCGCCAGAATGACGAAATCGTCTATGTCGAACGCGCCATTGGTAATCGCGGCATGATGCGTATTGTGCAAGTCGATGGCTCACGCGCACCGCTGCACATCACCTCTATAGGCAAAATTTTTCTGGCCGAAGACGGCACAGAAAAATCGCGCGAATACGCCAAACGCACTGGCTTGCCGAAATACACGCGCAATACTTTTACTGACTCAGCAAAATTTTTGAAGGAGTTGGAGACGGTTAAGCAGCAGGGCTTTGCCTACGACAATGAGGAAGCGGAAGTTGGCGTAGCGTGTATCGGTGCAGGCATACGCAATGACGAAGGATCGTTGGTTGCAGGACTGTCTGTTTCCGCGCCGACGGATCGGCTGAACAAATCATGGGCTGAAAAAGTGAAAAAAACCGCCGACGATATTGCCGGCGCTTTGGGCTACAAAGAGAAAAATTAACCTTTATCGCTAACCGTCATCGCCAAGTCATAACGACGATTTTCAATCCATTTTTTGATTCGTGTAGCATCCGCTACGCGCGACAGTTTGCCCCATGAATCGAGCAGCACAATCAACACTGGCTTAGAGCCAATACGCGCTTGCATCACCAAACATTGGCCAGCTTCTTTAATAAAGCCGGTTTTGGATAAACCGATTTGCCATTCGCTATTGTTAATCAGGCGATTGGTATTGATAAAGCCGCGCGATAAACCCGTCTCAGGGAAAGTGAGCTGTACGGCAGGCGTGGTGGTGTATTCGCGAATCAAGTCGTAGCGATGCGCGGCATCGACCAGTCGAGCTAAATCTTTCACGGTCGAGACGTTGTCGCTCATCAAGCCAGTGGAATCGGTAAAGCGCGTGCGCTCCATTTTGAGTAATTGCGCGCGTTCGTTCATTTTTGCGATAAACGCGTCTTTGCCTTCGGGATAGTTACGCGCCAATGCGCTCGCAGCGCGATTTTCCGACGCCATCAAAGCAAGGCGCAACATGTCGGTGCGTTTCAATACGCTGCCGACGGGCAAATTGGAGTGCGAGCTTTTAACCAAGTCGATGTCGTCGCTGGTCACGGTCAATGGCTCGTCCATGTCCTGCTTGCTGTCGAGCACGATCATGGCAGTCATCAATTTGGTGATCGACGCGATAGGTTGCAAGTTATCAGTGTTCTTGCCGAACAGTTCTGTGCCGTTAATTTGGTCCAACACAATAGCGGAAGCGGAATGCAGATTGGGTTTGCCGTCGCTGGTTTCGTCTGGAATTGCGGGAGCGAAATAGGCTTTGCGTAAACCTTTGCGCAGCGATTTCTTTTTGGCGTAATACTTTTTGCCGTGATAGCTGACTTTTTTCGCGCCGGAATAGGAGGCGGCGTAGCTCTCAGCCGAGCCGATGAAGCCGAACAACACCATGAAGCAAAGCAGATACGAAAATCTCACAGCACGCATTCCTTATATATGAATAAAAATGTTATTCAGTGTTGCAGTGAGGTTGGTTCAACCTTGTTGATGATCTTGTTGTTGGCACTAAATCTGAATATGAAGTTCGTATTTTAACTAGTTGATTTTTTTGTTGTATGAACTGAGTCACAGTATGCCAAATCAATTTTCGACCAACAATCAGGGCTGTTACCCATTGATGATCAAAGAATACCTGATTGGGAATAAAAATACAAACATAATCAAGCGCTTATATTGCGCCCTTAGCTTGCCATTTTGTGCTCTGGCAGCATTTCTTCAAGCGGGGCGGCGGAGTCGGCCTCTTCTTCTTGTTGCAAAGCCCACATCTGTGCGTAGCTGCCGTTCTTCAGCAACAGCGCATGGTGGCCGCCGCGCTCTATGATTCGGCCCTGCTCCATCACCAATATCTCATCGGCATCAACAATAGTAGATAAACGATGGGCGATCACTAAGGTCGTACGATTAGCGGCGATGTCGCGCAATTCGGCTTGAATAATTTTTTCCGTTTTCGAATCCAGCGCCGACGTCGCTTCGTCGAAAATCAAAATGCGCGGATTTTTCAACAAGGTGCGTGCAATCGCCACGCGTTGTTTTTCGCCACCGGACAGTTTTAATCCGCGCTCACCGACCATGGTGTCGTATTTATCCGGCAAGGACTCGATGAATTCGCGGATGTGGGCCGACTCTGCCGCGCTGATGACTTCTTCGCGCGTCGCGTTGGTGTTGCCGTAGGCGATGTTGTAATAAATCGTGTCGTTAAACAACACGGTATCCTGCGGCACGATACCGAAACTTGCGCGCAGCGATTGCTGCGTCACGTCGCGAATATCCTGACCGTCGATGAGGATACGGCCGCTATTGATGTCATAAAAACGAAATAGCAATCGGGATAGCGTCGATTTGCCCGCGCCGCTGGAGCCGACTACGGCGGTTTTTTTCCCGGCGGGAATATCGAAACTGACATCGAATAATATTTTACGGTTAGGGTCGTAACTGAAATCGACGTTTTCAAATCGCACCGCTGCGCCGCTCAACACGAGCGGCGTGGCGCCGGGTTTATCCTGAATTTCTTTATTCTGCCGCATCAAGGCGAACATTTTTTCCATGTCCGCTAATGATTGTTTAATCTCGCGGTAAATCACGCCGAGGAAATTGAGCGGAATATAGAGCTGAATCAAAAAGGCATTGACTAACACCAAATCGCCCAATGACATCGTGCCTTTAACTACGCCGTTCGCCGCCAAACTCATTAACGCAGTCACGCCAAACGCGATAATGAAGCTTTGCCCGGCATTCAACCCGGCAAGTGAACTCTGACTGCTGACGGAAGCCTGTTCCCATTTTTGCAAATTCTCGTCGTATCGGCGCGTTTCAAAAGCTTCGTTACCGAAATATTTAACCGTCTCGTAATTGATCAGCGAATCAATCGCGCGCGTATTGGCTTTGGAATCCATTTCGTTCATGGTGCGACGGAACTTGGTGCGCCACTCGGTCACGGAAATCGTCAGCGTGATATAGATTACCAGCGTGCCGATAGTGACAACGGTAAACCAGATGTCATATTTTACCAGCAGAATACCGGCGACCAAGGCGATTTCTAAAATCGTCGGCACGATACTGAACAACATAAAGCGCATCAAACTATCGATAGCACGCGTACCGCGCTCAATGTCACGCGATACACCGCCGGTCTGACGCTCCAAATGAAATCTCAGCGACATGCCGTGCAAATGGCCGAACACTTGTAATGCCACGCGGCGAATAGCGCGTTGCGTGACTTTGGCAAATACCATGTCGCGCAGTTCGCCGAACAGCGTTGTCGCCAAGCGCAATGCGCCGTAGCCGAGCAAGAGTAAAACCGGTAGCGCGAGTAACGCCTGAGTTTGGCCTAGCGTATCAACGATAGATTTCAATACCAAGGGAACGGCAACGTTGGAGAGTTTCGCCAATACCAGAAATGTGAGCGCGAGCACGACGCGTCCGCGGTATTCCCACAAATACGGCAGCAGAGTTTTTACGGTGGAGAAATCGCCTTTGGCGGCGGGCGCCTTTGAAGAGGGGAAAGAATCAGAAGAATGTTTACGCATAATTTACATTCTAGCTGAAAATCGAAATATGAAAAAATTATTAATTAAATCAATAGCTTATGAAGCTCCTCGCGCCCAGCGATTACGCCCATTGCGCTTGGCGCGGTAGAGCGCTTGATCGGCCAGTGAGACCAGCTCAGAGATGCTGCTTTCTTCGCGCAACACGAGCGTGCCGATACCGGCGCTGACGGTGATGACTTTACCGACCAGCGCATGTTCATGCAAAACATGCATCGCCTCAACTGCCGCGCGCAAACGTTCAGTGACGGATTCAGCGCCGGCTGCATCCGTCTCGGGCAACAACACGGCAAACTCTTCGCCGCCGTAACGCGCAACAACATCGCCCGCATCACGCAAGGTTTCTTCCAATACTTGCGCCACGCGTTTCAATGCAGTATCACCTTGCTGATGGCCGTAGTTATCGTTGTAGGCTTTGAATGAATCGATGTCGAGCAGGATCAACGACAGCGGCAAGCCAGTGCGCTTGGCGCGGCGAAACTCGCGGATCAGCAAATCATCAAACGCACGACGGTTGGAGACATTGGTGAGGGAGTCGGTAAACGATACGCGCTCCAGTTCACGATTCACGCGCTGCAATTCCTGATTCACGCTTTCTACTTCAATCGTCCGGTCGCGCACACGTTGCTCTAACTCAACATTGGTTTGCTTCAGCTTTTCATTGCGCTTGCTCGCCGACGCCAGATTGATACGGCTCAAGCCCATCACCGACATCAAATTGGCAAAACCAAATTGTCGCCACTGCGCGCGCACGTTGATGGTAAGCAAACGTTGCAATGGGCCCCAGCCAGTCAGCGGCGAATAGGCTTGCGCTTCAAACGTATATTTACCTACCGGCAAAGAATTGTACTGCACCGCAGAGATCGACATCGGCGTGGACCATGCGGTGTCGAAGCCCAACATACGCACGCGCACACGCACATCTTCTTCGTCGAGAAACCAGCCAGTGAAGAGAGAAAATTCCACCGTCCATTTACCGTAATCGACTGTAGCAAATGATCCTTCCTGGTCCACTTTGGCGTTATTCCAAGTCTGTTTACGTAATCTTACCGTCGGGGCGGCAGAAAATTTTTCGTATTCGCGTAAATCAACAATGGTTAACCCAGAATTCACGCCGCATAACATCAAGCCCGGCGCAACTAAAGCCAGACTACGACTCGTGGTGAATTCCCAACCGCCGACGCCCATCCATGAAGTAATCTCGCGCTTCAATTCGCCGCTAATCGAATCGTACAAACGCAAACCGCCGGCACTGCCGACGTATAAAGTATTATCCGGGCCGAATTTTATCGACCAGCCGGCGAGTGAATCGGTTGATTCGACTAATTCATTTATTTCGCCAGTCGGCTGGCGCAAAAATATTTTTGCGTCATGCAAAAAAGCGATGCGCCCATCAGTGTGCTCGGTGATGCCGTAAACATTGGCAGTGGCCGACATACCCGATTCCACCACCTGCACAAAACCCGAGGGCGATTCACGCCACAAACCATTACCCAAAGTGCCGATCCACAAATTGCCTAACCGATCTTCGAGAATCGAATAGACATAGCCCAGCGGCTGGCCGCGCTCAGTCAGCACTTCGACTGCGTCACCCGCTACGGTACGTGCCAGGCCGCGCAGCGTACCAATCCAAACGCTATTGCCGCGCTCGTGTAATACACGTGCCGGCGCGGAGAGAACAGAATGATCCGTGCCGATACGGCGCGGCGTATCTCTGCCAATAAAAGTATAAAGTCCCTGCTGCGTCGCTGCCCAAATCTGCCCAGTCGCGCTTTCCAAAATATCCCACACCTTGAAGTGGCGCAGACCTTCAATCGGCTGCACACGATCCGGCCTGCGCAAACTTAATCGCGCCGCACCGCGCTCGCCGCCTAATAGGAAATTACCTTCTCCTTTTTCCCGCAAACTAAACACTGCGCCGATTGAGTCGATACGCGGACGGCGTACCGCGTGACGCAGAGCGCTAATTTTGAATACGCCGCTGGTATCGCTGGCACCCCAAATATTGCCATGATTATCCGCGTAGAGAGAATTGATAATATTATCCGGCAACACCATATCGAAAATGCGCCAGTCTTTTTCTTCACTTTTAAAGCGCACGAACTGACTACCGATACCCGCCCAAAGTAAATCATCCGCCCACAACAAAGCCGTTACCCCGCCCTGCGGCTTCTCCGGCAGAAAACTTCTCACCAGCGAACCATCCGGGCGAATTTGCACAATGCCATTTTCACCGCCAATTAACAGCGTGTCATCGGGACCAGGAGCAATAGTTTGAATCAAGCCGGCTTTAGTCCAGTCCCAATTTTGCGGCGAACGCCAGCGACCCTCTTCACGACACAGCAAACCGAACTGCGGGCCGGAGGCCCAGAGACGGCCGGCTCGGTCAAACTCAAGCCCAGTGACCAAGGCATTGGCCAAACGAAAATCGTCGGCACGCAATATTGCGTTGCTGGCGAGATCATATAGCACCAAGCCGCGCGCGGTGGCCAGCCAGATACTATTTTCGCCGACCGTAATTTGCTCGACCAAGCCGAAGGCCCAATCAGGAACTAATGAGTGGATACGCCCATCCGGCTCGACAATATCCACGCCCACATCGGAACCTATCCAGACGCGACCATCGGCGGTGACGGCCAAGGTACGCAATCCCTGTGTACCCAGCCCGTCATTGCGCGTGAAAGTGCGTACCGATGAACCATCGTAACTAGCAAGACCGCCGGGCGTAGCCATCCAAAAAACACCCTGAGCGTCCTGTACCAAATGATGTACCTGTCCACTGGGCAAGCCCTGCCCGCGGCCGATACGGCGCAGAGGAATGCGCGCAAGCTGCAGGCTTCCTTGAGAGGCCTGCTCTACATCTACACTGGTGGTGGTGGGGTTGGAATTCATTGCTTGCTCGAAAAATGAATCGACGCAATGGTAACGCGATATTTCTGGCTATGCCAGCAGCATCGCCAAGCCTTGAGTTTAGTTTCCCAGCAGGGCCTTTTTCAGACTGCCTTGCACCGCTTCAGGTCCAAGCCAAATTTTCAACAAAGCTTTGTTGAAATCTTCCCCTGCGATCGTGCCTTTTGTCTGGCCGTTGAGTTGCACCCGGGTGCCCGTGCCAGGAATAAAGTCGAGAACGATCACATTGCCGGGCGACGCTTTGCCGACGCTAGTGAGGATGTTATCAAAATCTTTCATACGCGCTTCGAGCGGCGCCAATTCTGCCGCCGTGTTGTTAGCCTTGAGTCCCTCGTTCAGCGCTTCGAGTAATTGTTCTGCCGACAATTCGCGGCGTATATTCAATTGCATACGCTTTGCACCGGTGTCGGCCAATACTTCTTCGGCCGAGGTTTTTTTACCAGCCAAATAAAGTGACGCGACATACACCTTGAACATGAATTTACTGCGCATGCCCGCGCCGTTGAGCAACAGCTCGGTGCCTTCGACTGTGGCTTTGTCTGGCACGCTAGTGCCGGAAACTTCCATTGCAAAAACCTGAGCAGAGACAAACAAACCCAGCACCAATAAAGATAAAATAATTTTTTTCATCGAAATTCCCTTCGAAAATTATCAATAATTACATCGCTTCGAAAATACCTGCAGCGCCCATACCCGTTCCGATACACATGGTCACCATGCCATATTTCTGTTTACTGCGGCGCATACCATGCACGATGGTCGCGGCGCGTACTGCGCCAGTGGCGCCGAGCGGATGGCCCAGCGCAATCGCACCACCGAGTGGATTAATCACCGCCGGATTCATATCCAACTCCTGCATTACCGCCAAAGATTGCGCGGCAAATGCTTCGTTCAATTCTATCCAGCCCATGTCGGATAATTTCAATCCGGCCTGCGCCAACACTTTCGGTATTGCCACCGCCGGGCCAATGCCCATGATTTCCGGCGGTACACCGGCGACGGAAAAGCCGACAAATTTTGCCAACGGGGTTAAACCGTATTGCTTTAACGCTCTTTCGCTTACCAGGATGACCGCGCCCGCGCCGTCACTGGTTTGCGAACTGTTACCTGCGGTAACCGAGCCTTTGGCGGCGAACACCGGGCGCAGTTTTGCCAAACCTTCGATAGACGAATCGGGACGCGGGCCTTCGTCGGTATCGACTACGCGTTGTTTGTTGACGACTTTACCGCTATGCAAATCCGGGAAACTTTCGTTCAGCGTGAAAGGCAGAATCTCGTCTTTAAATGCGCCGGATTGAATCGCAGCGGTGGCTTTTTTATGGCTTTGCATAGCGAATTCATCTTGCGCTTCGCGGCTTACTTTCCATTTCTCCGCCACTTTTTCCGCCGTCAATCCCATGCCGTAAGCTATGCCGTAATCTTCTTCTTTGGCGAAGATGGTGTGGTTAATCGCCAACTTGTGTCCGCCCATCGGGATCAAGCTCATGGTTTCGGTGCCCGCCGCGATCATCACATCTTCCGCGCCAGTGCGGATGCGATCGGCGGCCATCGAGATCGCCGTCAAGCCCGAGGCGCAAAAACGATTCACCGTCACACCGGCGATAGTGTTGGGCATATGCGCCAGCAACACGCCGATGCGCGCGACGTTCATGCCCTGCTCTGCTTCCGGTATGGCGCAACCGACGATGACATCGCCAATCGCTTTTTGATCGAGGCTCGGCACTTGCGCCAATGCGCCGCGCAAGACGAAAGCGAGTAAATCATCCGGGCGGGTGTTGCGGAACATGCCGCGCGGAGCTTTGCCGACGGGGGTGCGCACTGCAGCGACAATATAGGCATCTTGAATTTGTTTGCTCATGATAATTCTCCGAATTAGTTGCGTAAGGGTTTGCCGGTTTCCAACATCGCGCCGATACGCGCTTGGGTCAGCGGGTTTTTCCCTAACTCAATAAAATATTTACGTTCCAAATCCAGCAGCCATTTTTCATTCACCATGCTGCCCGCTTCGACTTCGCCACCGCACATGATTTCGGCAATATGCGATGAAATAAGGAAATCGTGGTGAGAAATAAAGCCGCCGTCGCGCATATTCACCAGCATCATTTTGATCGTGCCTAAACCGGTTTTGCCGACCACGGGAATGTCATTCGCAGGCAACGGTGGACGATAACCCGACTCGGCCAGCGCGCGCGCTTGTTGTTTGGCGACGTACAATAACTCATTCGCGTTCATCACGATCACATCGCTGGCGCGCAAAAAGCCCATGTCGCGCGCCATCTCGCCGCTCTTGGACACTTCGCCCATAGCGAGGTTTTTGAAATAGGCCGAGAGGAAGGGCATGATCTCGCCGCCTTTGGCTTCTTTCGCCGCGCGCATGGCCAATTCTTTGCAACCGCCACCGGCGGGCAACAAGCCGACACCGACTTCGACCAGGCCCATATAGGTTTCCATGGTCGCCACGGTGCGGTCGGTATGCATAGGGAATTCACAACCGCCGCCGAGCGCCATACCGTCAACTGCTGCCACGGTCGGTATCAATGAATAACGCAAACGCTGACTCGCTTGCTGAAATTTTGCTACGACTTTTTCGATCACTTCAAAGCCCGCACCCGCCATCAAGGCATCAACTGCCTTGGATAAATCCGCGCCAACACTGAACGGCGGCTCAGGCTGCCAGATGATTAATGAATCGAAATTTTTCTCAGCTAAATCAATGGCTTGCAATAATCCGTCAAGTACGTCTTCGCTCACCGCATGCATCTTGGATTTGAAGCTGACGATGGGCATATTGTCGCCGGTGTGCCACATACGCACGCCGTCGTTTTCATAAATCGTCGTGCCGGGATTCGCGCCTTCGCTCAACACCGTCTCAGGAAATAATTGGCGTTTATATACCGGCAAAGTTGAACGTGGCTTAAGCGAATGCGTCGCTGGCGAGAACGAACCGTTGGGTGTATGCACGCCAGTGCGACCATTTTCCATCACCCATGCCGGCAGCGGCGTGTTGGTCATGGCTTTACCGGCGGCAATATCTTCGGCGATCCACTTCGCCACTTGCTCCCAACCGGCAGCTTGCCAGGTTTCGAATGGGCCAACTTTATAGCCAAAGCCCCAGCGAATGGCAAGATCAAGATCGCGCGCGTTGTCGGCAATGTTTTGCAAATGCACAGCGGCGTAATGAAATAAATCGCGATAACAAGCCCACAGGAATTGTGCCTGCGGCTGCGCGCTCTCGCGCAATAACTTGAAGCGTTCCCCGGGATTTTTATTGCGCAGAATTTTTTTCACTTCATCCGCCGCAACACCCGCCGATAACACATAATCTTGTTTCGCCACATCCAGCACCAAAATGTCTTTACCTTTTTTGGTAAAAAATCCGGCTTTGGTTTTCGCACCCAACGCGCCCTTGGCGACCAAGGCAGACAGATAGGCTGGCGGCGAATAATATTTATGCCACGGATCATTCGGCAAAGTGTCCTGCATGGTTTTGATCACATGCGCCATGGTGTCGAGACCGACTACATCGGCGGTGCGGAAGGTCGCGCTTTTTGCGCGGCCAATCAGCGGGCCGGTAATCGCGTCCACTTCGTCAAAGCCCAACTTGAATTGACCCGCGTGATGCATGGTGGCGAGCATGGAAAAAATACCGACGCGATTGGCGATAAAGTTCGGCGTGTCTTTAGCGCGAATCACGCCCTTGCCTAAATGCGTGGTGAGAAAAGTTTCCAGATCGTCGAGGATTTTGCCGTCGGTGCTCGGTGTGGCGATCAACTCGACCAATTTCATATAGCGCGGCGGATTGAAAAAATGAATGCCGCAAAATCGGCGCTTGAAATTATCAGGCATCACTTCGGACA
>JBEEJL010000307.1:0-4625 GCA_041169175.1 Pseudomonadota bacterium
CCCTTTAAAAATAGAGAATAGAAAAATTAGAATTAACCCTTTTGAGACGCCGGTAGCTCGGCGACCAAACGCAGAGAAACTGATAGCTCATCGAGTTGGAAATGCGGTCTGATAAACGAGACCGCGCGATAAACACCCGGTTTCCCAGGGACTTCTGATACCTCAACCGTAGCATCGCGGAGAGGATGTTGTGCTTTTACCTCTTGACTTGCATTGTCGTCCGAGGTGACGTATTGCTGAATCCAGCGATTAAGGAAAGTCTCGACGTTATTGGCTGAAGCAAAGCTGCCAATTTTGTCGCGCATCATGGCTTTCATGTAGTGCGCAATGCGGCAAACCGCGAACATGTATTGCAGTTGAGCTGACAATACGGAATTCGCATTGGCGGAATCGGTATCGTATTTTTTCGGCTTTTGCGTCGATTGCGCACCGAAGAAGGCGGCGTAATCTTTGTTTTTGCAATGAACCAATGGAATCAAACCAAGATCGCTCAACTCTTTTTCGCGACGGTCGGTAATGGCAATTTCGGTAGGGCATTTCAACGCAATTTCGCCATCGTCGGTTTTGAAAGTATGGGTTGGCAAATCTTCTACCAAGCCGCCCCCTTCCACGCCGCGAATCGCTGCACACCAGCCGTAGTTTTCAAATGCGCTGGTCAAACGTGCAGCAAAAGCCCAAGCAGTGTTACACCACAAATATTTGCTATGGTCCGTGCCATCCACATCTTCAACGAAGTTGAAGCCTTCAACCGTGGTGCCATCTTGCGGGTTGTACGGCAGGCGGCCGAGGAAGCGCGGCAAGGTCAGGCCAGCGTAGCGTGAATCTTCCGACTCACGATACGATCTCCATTTGGCGTATTCGGCGGTATCAAATACCTTGGCCAAATCGCGCGGCTTACCTAAGTCAGCATAAGTTTCCAAACCAAACAATTCTGGTGAGGCTGCGGCAATAAAGGGCGCGTGAGCAGCAGCGGCGATGTGTGACATTTGCTCAAGGAAGTACATATCTTCCGGTTGACGCGTGATTTCAAAATCGCCGATCAGTGTGGCAAAAGGTGCGCCGCCGAAAGTGCCGAATTCTTCTTCATAAACTTTTTTGAACAAGACGCTTTGATCGAAGTCCAGCGCTGATTTAAAATCGCGAATCAAATCTTTTTTCGGCGCGTGAATCATCTTGATTTTCATCATCGAGCCGGTCGAGGTTTCTTTGCACAAATAATGCAAACCGCGCCAGGTGCTTTCCAGTTTCTGGAATTCAGGTGCGTGCATGACGGCGCTGAGCTGATCTGAAATCAGGCGGTCCAGTTCGGCGACGCGGGCGTCGAGCGTGGCCGATAAATTAGCCGACATGACGACGGTGCCGCCCATGACTTGATTGACCAACTCGCTAATAATGTCTTTTGCGCGTTCGTGTTCCACGCCGGATTTAGCCACTTTGCTTTGATCAACGATTTGATCGAGCAAAGAGCCTTCAGCAGTGGTGGCCGCTGCGCTTTGGGTGCTAGAGGTTTTTGTAGCCAATTTTATTTCTCCCCTTTGGTGGTCTGCTTGCTAATCTTGGCAAGTTTGTCTGTGCTGTTTAGCACGTCGTTGAGCAAGTCTTCGAGTTTGTCGTTACCTGCGAGTTTATTGCGTAGGTCAGCCAATTTGGTGCGGGCTTCGAGCAATTTTTTCAGCGGCTCGACTTGTTCAACGACTGACTCAGGGCGGAAGTCTTCGATGCTCTTGAATTTAATATCCACTGCGAATTCGCCGCCATCGCCGCTCAGTTTATTCGGCACGCGGTAAGCTGCGCGCGGCTCGATGCCTTTCATGACATCGTCGAAATTATCCAGATCGACGTTAACGAATTTGCGATCTTTCAGCTTGGGCTGTTCTTTTTCGGAGTTGCCGGCAAAGTCAGCGACCACGCCCGCAACAAAAGGCAATTCTTTTTGCTCGATGGCATCGCCTTTTTCTACGTCATATACAAGCTGTACACGGGGTGCTCTGATTTTTTGCAACTTCTTTTGAACGCTGTCTTTTTTTGACATGGCTTTGACCTCCTAAAAAAATTATTTAAGTTTACCGAATGGATCAGTTGAGCTCGACGTGTCTGCAGGAGCCGTACCGCTGGCACTAGTCGGGGGTTTTTTTACAACAGGTTTTGGTGCTGGCTTGCGTACTACGGGCTTCGCCTCTTCAACATACACAGGAGCCGGAGCGGGCATTAATACCGATTGACCCAAAGACTCGCGTAAGGTTTGTGCCAGCGTCTCGGCTTGATTGCGTACATCGCCGTTAAGGGCTTGGCCTTGGCGCAAATCGGCAATGGCTTTGCTGGAGACGCGCAAACCGCCTACCGCCAGGATACTTTTGGCCGGCAGATCTGTTGGGTCGCGTTGTAATGCTTCTTCTGCAGCTACCATAGCCTTGCTGTAATTTGAGGCGTCAAAATTAATTTGCGCGATGCGCGTCCACGGTTCTTTGCGGCTTGGATTGGTGCGGGCGGCTTTTTCCAGCGACGTGATGGCGGCGTCTTTTTGACCAGACGTCATGGAAGTCTCGGCATCTGTCATTAACTGCTCGTAAGTAGGCGCCACGGGAACCGGAGCCTCGACTTTTTTGGGCGCGGCCACGCAAGCGGACAACATCGCAATAGACAAGATGGATACAAGTATTTTTAGGTTAGGCAGCATGTTTTGAATTCAATATAATTGCAAAATGAGTAACAAATATCACAAACTTGGTTCAATTTTTTCCATTCAGAACAAAGAATTGTGGGTTGGAAAATAAAAAACTCAATTAAATCAAGCGGTTGCTAATGAAAGAGCAGAATAAACGTGAAGCTGATTAGAGTCTGGAGATAAAGTAATAACACCGTAAAATTATTACAACAAATATATACTTACATAACATATATTTAGATTCAGTATCAAAGCAAACCCTATGTTTGTCAATCAATTTTAACCCTACCTCAGCACTACTACATTCAGAGGTTTACCCTCAAAGTTGCGAGATATCCTACCCATGATAGTTAAAGATTTAGTCGGCGTTAGCCGAAAACACATTTTTTTGATTTTATTTGGCTTGATCGCGTCTGGCTGCGCCACGACGGCCGGTCAAATGGTCGGCAACGCCACCACGACCGCGCTGGAAAATTTGGGCTTTAAAAAACCCGAAGTGCCGGTGGAGATCCCCGAACTGCAAAAGCCGCCGCGAAAAGTGAAGTTGCGCTTATTTGCCGGGGAAAATTTGAACGCCGATACCAAGGGTCGCCCGCTGGCCTTGGTGGCGCGAATATATAAGCTCAAAAGCACCAGCCAATTTGCCGACTTACCTTACGATACGTTTTTGAATCCGGCGAAAGAGAAAGAAGCATTAGGCAGTGATTTAATTGAGGTGCGGGAGGTCACGCTGATTCCCGGCAAGCAATATGAGTTCGAAGAGAAAATTGCTCGCGAAGCAGGCGTCTTAGGTATAGTGACTTTGTTCCATAGCCCGTCGGCCGAGCGCTGGCGCTATGCTTTTAGCGCCGCTGATTCGGAAGAATCGGGGGTCACAATCGGTGTTCATGCTTGCGCCATGACCGTGTCCGCTGGCAAACTGGTGGTGGGCAATGAAGCGGCAGCGGCAAATTTAGCCAGCTCGCGCTGCAATTAATGCTTTCTTTCAAACTAGACATTCTTAACAAAAGCTGAATTAAAACAAATACTTATGGGATATTCAACAAAAATTCTGTGGGGCGAAGGATTATTTCTGCGCCCGCAACATTTCCAGCGCCAGGATGCTTATCACGAAGCGCGCCTGCATGACGTCGCCACCTCATTACATCCCTATAGTTGGGGCGTTCAATCGACGCAATTTGATCAGGACGCTCTAGCCAACGGCGTTTTGCGCGCCACGGATCTAAAAATTATTTTTCCCGATGGCGAGCTTTATTCCGCGCCGCAGTCAGACGAGCTGCCGCCGTCAGTGCATCTCGATTCACTCGCGCCCGGCGTGCCGGAAATTACTTTCTATTTGGCGCTGTTGCCGCTGAAAGATTTTGGCGGTAATTTTTCTAATGACGCCAATGAAATTCCGACCACGCGTTACTCTGCGCATAGCAAAAGTACGCCGGACTTATTTACCGATGCCGCGCAGGCCGAGCTGACTTTTCTGAAAAAATCCGTGCGCCTGATTGCCGACACCGAGCCGCGCGATCAATTTGTGTCCGTGCCGGTGGTCAGAGTGCGGCGCACGGCAACCGGCGGTTTTGAAATGGACAAAAATTTCATGGCGCCGAGCATGTCGATTCGCGCAACGCCGGTGTTGTATTTGCAGTTGCGCCGCTTGCTCGACACCTTGCAGGCGAAAGTGAATGCATTGTACGGTTTTCATCGTGAGCCGACTAAAAACGTGATCGAATTTCGCTCGGGCGACATTGCCTCTTTTTGGTTATTGCATACCGCCAGCACCTCATTCGCTGCCTTGTCGCATTTATTCCAACATCCGCAATTACACCCTGAGCGTTTGTTTCAGGAAATGTTGCGCTTAGCCGGCGCGCTGATGACTTTTTCCAAATCGCATACCTTGGCCGATCTGCCAACATATATTCACGACGAGCCGGGCCCAGGTTTCGCCATTCTGGAAAATATTTTGCGC
>JBEEJL010000308.1:0-3020 GCA_041169175.1 Pseudomonadota bacterium
CCCTACTTGCTTGTTTCATCCACACGCTAAGTCATTCCTGATTACCGAGGCAGTGCGTGGCGAAGGCGGCCATTTGAAATTGCCCGACGGTACGCGTTTCATGCCCAAACATGATGAGCGCGCAGAGTTAGCGCCGCGCGACATTGTCGCCCGCGCCATCGACTACGAAATGAAAAAACGCGGTATCGAATGCGTCTATCTCGACATATCGCACAAACCCGCTGACTTTCTCCAATCGCATTTCCCCAATATTTATCAGCGTTGCATGGAACTCGGCATTGACATCACCAAACAGCCGATTCCTGTCGTGCCTGCTGCGCATTATAGCTGCGGCGGTGTCATGACTGATTTAATCGGTCGCACCGATGTCGAAGGTTTATACGCCGTCGGCGAAGTAGCGCACACAGGCTTGCACGGCGCGAATCGACTGGCCAGCAATTCGCTGCTGGAATGCTTAGTCTTCAGCCAAGGCGCAGCGGAAGACATCGCCAAAGCCACCCGATTTGAAATTCCTGAAATTCCCGAATGGGACGCCACGCGCGTCACCGACGCCGACGAAGAAGTCGTCATCGCGCACAACTGGGACGAGCTGCGCCGTTTCATGTGGGACTACGTCGGCATCGTGCGCACCAATAAAAGATTGGAGCGCGCAAGCCATCGCATTAAATTACTCAACGACGAAATCCATGAGTTCTACAGTAATTTTCGTGTGACCAATGATTTGATCGAGTTGCGCAATTTAACGTTGACGGCAGAGTTGATTGTGCGCTCGGCCTTGTTGCGACACGAGAGTCGCGGTTTGCATTACAGTTTGGATTACCCCAAGACTTCGCCGATAGCAGTGGATACGGTGTTGACGCCGAGGTAATGATGGTTTTGTCGGGTGCGCCGTGCGCACGCTTAAGGCTACCAGATAAGTCCCAGGTGTAATCGACTGCAGATGTCCACGCCCCTTCCCCCTTGACGAGGGAAGGTTGGGATGGGGGTGCAAGGTTCAAACACCGCTCAAATATAATTCTGAGAAAGAATAGTTCACCCATCTGCGCCGCCGCTATTTCTACTGCCTATCGGGAGCCGTCGGCGAGCACATGTTTGAGCTAAGCGGTGCTTGAGATTTGGATTGAAGGTAACAGCGAGGTTGTGCTCGACGCAGCTGGGTCTATAAGAGCGGCGGCAGCAGAAATAGCGCGACAACCAAAACCTAAAAAACAAAAAGCAGCGCGGCGGGTTCGCCTTTTTTTGGTTACTTTTTTGGCGAAGCAAAAAAGTGACTAGCCGCCGGGCTACCCCCGGCAATCTCATTTAGAGCCTTACGCGTGCGCACGGCTCACCCTACAAAAACTATGCAACCAATCTACACAACTGAAGACATCCGCGAAATCGAAACCGCCGCCCTAGCCCACGGCGCAACCAATCTCATGGAACGCGCTGGTCTCGCCGCCGCTGAACTCGCGCGCAAACTTTTACCTGATGGCGCAACAAAAATATTGGTCCTTGCCGGCCCCGGCAATAATGGCGGCGATGCGTTTGTCGTGGCGCGACATTTGTTAAGTTGGTGGTTCAAAGTCGAAGTGGTTTTTTTCGGTGATGAAAAAAAACTGCCAATAGATGCCGCTCAGGCACACAAAAAATTTCTAGCCGCTGGCGGAAAAATTCTCACAACTCTTCCAGAAAATATTGATCACGATTTAATGATTGATGGTATTTTCGGTATCGGATTAGCACGAGATGTCTCCGCAGAATATATAAAATTATTCAATAAAATCAATAAGCTAAATAAACACGTTTTATCGCTGGATACTCCCAGCGGAATTGATGCCGACACTGGTGCAATACGTGGCGCGGCAATACACGCGACGCATACGATTTCTTTTATTGCGCACAAGCCGGGCTTGCTTACTCTGGATGGGCCGGATTATGTCGGCCAATTACATCTCGCTGATTTACAACTCGATACAAAAAAATTATGCCCTCCGCATGGGCACCTGCTTGATCAACAAACAGTCGCATCATTTTTGAAACCGCGTTCGCGCAATTCGCACAAAGGAAGTTTCGGCAGCGTTGGCATCATCGGTGGCGCGCAAGGCATGGCAGGTGCGGCATTGCTGGCGGCACGGGCTTCACTCAAATTGGGCGCAGGTAAAGTGTTTGTCAGCATGTTGGCTGAAGGCATGGCGCAGTTGGATATTTCTCAACCAGAGTTGATGTGGCGCGCGCCGGAAGAATTATTGCAAGCACAAGAACTGTCTGCGCTTGCCATCGGTTGCGGCATGGGCAACAGCGACTTTGCGCGAATATTGTTGCAGCGAGCGATTGCGTTAACCACTCCTCTGGTCATCGATGCTGATGCGCTAAATATCATAGCTACTGATATTCAATTGCAATCAGCGTTGAAGGAACGAACAACTGCGACCATCATCACGCCCCACCCCGCCGAAGGCGCACGCTTGTTAAATAAATCAACAGCCGATATTCAACAAAACCGTTTGCAATCTGCGTTGGCATTAGCCAATCAGTTCAATGCATGGGTTGTTTTGAAAGGTAGCGGCAGCCTTTGCGCAACCCCAGATGGCCGCTGGCTTATCAACCCCACGGGCAATCCCGGCATGGCCAGCGCGGGTATGGGCGATGTGTTGTCGGGCATTATCGTCGCGTTATTGGCGCAAGGTCTGGAGGCTGAACAAGCTCTATTGCTCGGCGTTTATTTACACGGCGCGGCGGCGGATGCCTGCGTGAAAAAAGGGATGGGGCCAATTGGATTAACGGCGAGCGAAGTAACAGACAACGCGCGACATCTTTTGAATAAGTGGATTTACTGAGCCAGCCATTTATAAGTTTGCATGCCGAGAATAGTCAGCAGTAACGAGCCGGCCAGATGTGATAATATTTGCAAACACGCCCAGCCATATTGCGCGCGCATCAGTAGCGTGACGGCTTCAGCGGAGAAAGTAGAAAATGTTGTGAGCCCGCCGAGAAAGCCTGTGATAACGAACAAGCGCATCTCAGGCGCGAGGCCTGCG
>JBEEJL010000309.1:0-8415 GCA_041169175.1 Pseudomonadota bacterium
TTGGCGACCGACAACAAGCCGGAAAGCTTTTCTTGCCGCTCAACCAGTTCGAGGCGCTCAACAATATGCGGATCGGGGGAAACGGCAGGATCGAGACCGAATTCATCTTGACAGCGTTTCCACGAACGCGCGATGCGATCGGGAATCGCAGGGCCAGGATATTTCAGCCCACCATGCAATACGGAATGGACTTGCTTGACGTGATTAGCCACCATGTCGTTCATAACCATCTCCTCCGAGAGATTGCAACTATTGCCGTTTTTATGAAACTATTTGTATACAATTTAACAAATCATAGCACTAATATTTAATGCTGTTCTAGTCAGGCATGTGTTTTGCGTTTGCAGTAAAGATGCCCTCATAAAAGTAGGCGGGAAATAAGTGGTTTTGCTAGTAAAGCGCGCTAAAAAATATCAATTAATCCAGCATGTTGCAAACATGCGGCCACTCAAACCAGTGTCTTTTTTTTGCACTACCTGTGCCAGCCATGAAACAAACCGACGTGACCACCATTCCCTTAGCCGACGTAAAAAAACGCTTGAAACAAATCGGCAAAACCAAAGGCCGCGCCCTCGAGCCAGCCGCACAACAAGAAATTCGACAATTGCTCGGTAGCGCGCCGCTCCGCCGCGATTTGCTGATTGAGCACCTGCATCTGATCCAGGATAAATATCACCATATCTCGGCACGACATCTGGCTGCGCTGGCCGCCGATATGAAATTGCCGATGGCTGAAGTGTATGAAGTCGCGACGTTTTATCATCATTTTGATGTGATCAAAGAAAATGACATCGCGCCGCCGACGCTGACCGTGCGCGTGTGTGATTCCGTTTCTTGTCATATGGCGGGCGCGGATAAGCTGGTGGACGAATTGACCGGGATGCTTGGCAGCACGATTCGCGTTCAGCGCGTGCCATGCGTCGGGCGTTGCGATACTGCGCCGATCGCGGTAGTCGGACAAAATCCGGTCGATCATGCGACTGCGGACAGCGTAGAAAAATTAATCGAACAAAATCAAATCAAGCCCACATTGCCTGATTACATCAAATATTACACTTACAAAAAAGACGGCGGTTATCAATTATTGCGCGATTGCTTGAAGGGCAAGCGCGAGGTTGAAACGGTTATCAGCGAAATGGAACACGCCGGCTTGCGCGGGCTCGGCGGCGCCGGATTCCCCACCGGAAAAAAATGGCGCATCGTGCGCGCCGAAGCTGAGCCGAAATTGATGGCGGTGAATATCGATGAAGGCGAGGTAGGTACGTTCAAGGATCGATATTATTTAGAGCGCGATCCGCATCGTTTTCTCGAAGGCATGTTGATCGCTGCGTGGGCCGTAGGCATCGATGAAATTTATATTTATTTGCGCGACGAATACGCTGCATGCCGCGAAATTTTGGAAAACGAAATCGGCGCGTTGATGGTTGATCCACCTTGCGTCCTGCCGCAAATTCATTTGCGTCGTGGCGCGGGCGCGTATATCTGCGGCGAAGAATCGGCGATGATCGAATCGATAGAAGGTAAACGCGGCATGCCACGATTACGTCCGCCGTATGTGGCGCAAGTCGGATTGTTTGGCCGTCCGACGCTGGAACACAATATGGAAACGCTATATTGGGTGCGCGACATTATTGAAAAAGGCGCGAGCTGGTTTGCCTCGCACGGGCGCAACGGCCGTAAAGGTTTGCGCTCGTTTTCGGTGAGTGGTCGCGTCAATAAACCGGGCGTACATGTAGCACCAGCGGGTATTACTTTGCGCGAACTGATTACTGAATATTGCGGCGGCATGTTAGCGGGGCACCAGTTGTACGGCTATCTTCCCGGCGGCGCCTCGGGCGGCATCTTGCCTGCGTCGCTGGATAATGTGCCGCTGGATTTCGACACGCTGACGGAGTACGGTTGCTTCATTGGGTCGGCGGCCATCGTGGTGTTTTCGCAGCAAGATAAGGCGCGCGATATCTCATTGAATTTATTGAAGTTTTTTAAAGATGAATCCTGCGGGCAATGTACGCCGTGTCGTGTCGGCACAGATAAATCGCTGTATTTGCTGGCGGAGAAAAAATGGAACCAGCCGCTGATCAAAGAGCTCTCACAAGCGATGATGGATGCGTCGATATGTGGACTCGGACAAGCCGCGCCGAATCCGATGCTGAGTGTGATGAAATATTTTCCAAAAGAAATCGAGTGATGAAATAAATGGCCGCCTTGTTAAAACCAGTATCCGCCACCGTCATTTTCAATTTGAACGGCAAGCCTATTGCCGGTGCGGCGGATGAAACCTTGCTGCAAATTGCCCAGCGCAACGGCGTCGAGATTCCGCATCTTTGTTATAAAGACGGCCTGCGCCCCGACGGTAATTGCCGCGCGTGTATGGTGGAAATAAAAGGTGAGCGCGTGTTAGCGCCGTCGTGCTGCCGTTACCCGAAAGCGGGAATGGAAGTTACCAGCAATAGCGAACGCGCAGTGGCGTCGCAAAAAATGGTATTGGAATTATTGTTAAGCGATATGCCCGTTGACAGTCGTTCGCGCGACGATGAATTACACGACTGGTCGCAAAAATTAAAAGTTGGCAAACCGCGTTTCTACAAACGCGCGCAACCCAAACAGGACATTTCCCATCCCGCTATTGCCGTCAATCTCGACGCGTGTATTCAATGCGGTCGCTGCGCCCGCGCGTGCCGCGAAGAGCAAATGAATGACGTGATCGGTTTTGCCGGACGCGGCAGTCATAGCAAAATCGTGTTCGATTTTGATGATGCGATGGGCGATTCGACTTGCGTCGCTTGCGGCGAGTGCGTGCAAGCGTGCCCGACTGGTGCGTTATCACCGGGCAACGGCGCGGCGTTACAAGAAGCAGTGAAGGAAGTGGATTCCTTGTGCCCGTTCTGCGGTGTCGGTTGCCAAGTTACTTACAAAGTTAACAACAATACGATTATTGAAGTACAGGGACGCGACGGCCCGGCGAACCATAGCCGCTTGTGCGTCAAAGGTCGCTACGGCACGGACTATGTGCATCATCCGCAACGCTTGACCAAGCCGCTGATTCGTCGCGACGGCGTGAACAAAGCCGCGGACTTTAGCGTTGACCCGGCCAATTTCAGTTCAGTGTTTCGTGAAGCGAGCTGGGATGAAGCATTGGATGTGGTGGCAAAAAAGCTGAAAAATATTCGCGACGTAAACGGCAAACATGCACTCGCCGGTTTCGGCTCGGCCAAATGTAGCAACGAAGAAGCCTATTTATTCCAGAAATTAGTCCGTACCGGTTTCGGCAATAACAATGTCGATCACTGCACCCGCTTGTGTCATGCTTCGAGCGTAGCGGCCTTACTCGAAGGCATCGGCTCCGGCGCGGTGTCGAATCCGGTACACGATGTGCAATATTCCGACGTGATCTTTATTATCGGCGCCAATCCAACTTCGAATCATCCTGTCGCCGCGACCTGGATAAAAAATGCGATTGAGCGTGGCGCAAAATTAATTATCGCTGATCCGCGTTTGTCGGATTTATCGCGTCATGCGACGCATGCATTGCAATTCAAGCCCGACACCGACGTGGCTTTGCTCAACGCGATGATGCATGTGATCGTCGCAGAAGGTTTGACCGATCCTGATTTCATACAAAAGCGTACCAGCGGTTTCGACGCGCTGAAACAAAACCTGAAAGATTACAGCCCCGAAGCGATGGAATCGGTTTGCGGTATAAACGCCGAGACTATCAAGGCGGTCGCGCGTCTTTATGCAAAATCCAAAGCGTCGATGATTTTGTGGGGCATGGGTATTTCGCAACATATTCACGGTACGGATAATGCGCGCTGCTTGATTGCGCTGTCGTTGATGACGGGGCAAATCGGTCGTCGCGGTACCGGCCTGCACCCGCTACGCGGACAAAATAATGTGCAGGGCGCGTCGGATGCTGGCTTGATACCGATGATGTTCCCCGATTATCACCGCACCGATAACGATGTGTATCGCGCGAAAATAGAAAAACTGTGGAACACGACGCTGGATGCGAAACCCGGCCTCACCGTGGTGGAGATCATGCACGCGATTAACGCGGGCAGCATCAAAGGCATGTATATCATGGGCGAAAATCCGGCGATGTCGGACCCGGATTTGCACCATGCACGCGCGTCGTTATCTGAATTAGATTTTCTCGTGGTGCAGGATATTTTCATGACTGAAACCGCGGCATTTGCCGACGTGGTGTTGCCTGCCAGCGCCTTCGCCGAAAAATCCGGCACTTACACCAACACCGACCGCACCGTGCAAATGGCGCGTCAGGCTTTGCAATCGCCGGGCGAAGCGAAAGCCGATTGGTGGATTACGATGGAGATTGCCAAACGCCTCGATCTCAATTGGAATTATCCGTCACCAAAAGAAATCTTTAACGAAATGCGTGAGACCATGCCTAGCATAGGCGGCATGACATGGGAGCGCCTGGAGCAAAATAGCTCCATCACTTATCCGTGTGAAAACGAAGGCGACCCTGGCGAGGAGGTCGTATTCATCGACCATTTTCATACCGCGGACGGCAAGGCGAAATTTGTCCCGGCGAAATATACCCATGCGGCAGAACGTCCGGATAAAGAGTATCCGTTCGTCCTGATCACCGGCCGGCAGTTGGAACATTGGCACACCGGGGCGATGACGCGCCGCTCGCCCGCGCTCAACGCGATTGAATCCGGCCCGACGGTGTCCCTGCATCCGGATGATTTGCATACTCTAGGCGTCAATGCGGGGGAAAACATTACGGTGCAATCGCGTCGCGGCAGCATCGTGCTCGCAGCGCGGGCCGACGCCAATACGCCGCGCGGCAATGTATTCATTCCGTTCGCGTATGTCGAAGCCGCTGCCAATTTGCTCACCAATGCCGCGCTGGATCCATTCGGCAAAATACCGGAATTCAAATATTGCGCGGTCAAACTTGAGCGCGGTGGCACCTCCGTGCCACTTGCGTTTACCTATCCCACGACATCTACTTAATTCCGGCAAGCTGCTATTCTGCAGTTTGCCGTTGAATTCCCTGCCGTTCTTTGCCACAATCCCCCACTATTGTGATTGACTGACCTGCGTCAGTTTTCGCAGTTCGGCCTTATACTTATATATAGTCAACATTCGGGGTGTATCGTGGCAAGATTGTTATTGATGGCTTTAGTTGGTTTTATTGCTTATTTTTTGATCAAGAGCTATTTCAAAAAGCTCAATCAGCCGCGCCAGCGCCCGTCAGACGCTAAAACCGATAATAAGTCGGAAGATAAGAAAATGCTTCGTTGCGAGCATTGCGGCATTCATGCGCCGCAGGCAGAGGGCATAACGGCGGGCGACAAATTTTACTGCAGCGATGAGCACTATCATCTCAGCGCAAAAAAATGAAAACCAGTGTCGTAGATTCTGTTTCTGACTTGCCTGTCGAAAAGTCGCGCATCGGTATCTTGGAGCGTTTACATTTGACTGAGAATACCGTCACGCCGGAGAGCTATTGGCGTTCACTCACCTATTTCAATATTTATCGCGGACTTGTAGCGGCAGTCTTTTTTTTCACGGTGGTATTTTTTTACGGCCGTACTGCCTTTGGTTCTGTAGTCCCGCAATTATTTTTGCTTACCTGCGCGGCCTATTTTTTCAGCAGCTTGTTGTTTGCCTGGATGATTCACAAGCGTATTCCGACGTTTCCCATTCAACTGCAATTGCAGGTGTTGAGCGACATTGTTTGCCTGGTAATTTTGATGTACGCCAGCGGCGGTATTAAAAGCGGTCTGGGCTTGATGCTACTGATCAGCATGACAGCGGCGGGCTTGGTGAGTCGCGGGCGCATCGCGTTATTTCATGCGGCGGCGGCGACCATTTGCGTCTTGTTTGTCGAGTTTTATCGCGACCTTGGCAGCGAGGCCATGTCGGGAGATTATGTTCAGAGCGGTATGCTATCGAGCGGATTTTTTGTCACGGCATGGCTGGCGCATACGCTGGCAAAGTACTCGCAGGAAAGCGCACAACTCGCCGCGCGCCGTGGTAAAGATTTGCTCAACATGGCGCAAGTAAACCAATTAGTGATCCAGGATTTATCCGATGGCGTGCTGGTCATCGACGGTGAAGGCAAAGTGCGCAGCGCCAATACGCAGGCAGAAAATTATCTCGGCAGCGTGCTTACCCGGCCCGGTGCCAAGTTACGCGATGTATCGCTGGATTTAGCCATGCGACTGGAGCGCTGGCGCTCGCACCCCGAAGAAAAATTTGCGCCACTGCACGCAGCAGTACAAAACGTGTCGCTTGAAACGCGCTTTGTGTCGATTGGCGTCAGCGAACCCAAGCCGACGGTGATTTTTTTGCGTGACTTGAGTCGGCAACAAAGCGCTGCGCAACAAATCAAGCTCGCCGCCTTGGGCCGCTTGACTGCCAGCATCGCGCATGAAATTCGCAATCCCCTCAGCTCGATTAATCACGCTGCCGAGTTATTGCAAGAAGGGGAGCATGCGCCGACCGACGCGCGCTTGCTGCAAATCATCCGTGACAATTCTTTACGTCTTGATCGCATGGTGCAAGAGGTGTTGAATCTGAATCGGCGCGAACATGCCAGCCCGGTATCGATTTCGCCAAAAACATATCTATTTGATTTTATTGAAGATTTTTCGCAGGTAGAACATATTCCGAAAACTGCGTTTTCGCTCGAAATCGAAACCGATCATGCGTTCCTCTTTGACCGCACGCATCTTAATCAGGTATTGTGGAATCTCACGCGCAATGCATGGCGGCATTGTCAGCAGCAAGATAACAGTATTCGTTTTTGTTTCTCCAATGTTCCCATGGAAAATATGCTGCAACTCGATATTATCGACGACGGCCCTGGCGTCGATCCTCAACTGCAGGATCAATTATTCGAACCATTTTTCACCACTGAATCGCAAGGCACGGGTCTCGGTCTCTATATCGCGCGCGAGGTGTGCGAAGCCAACGGCGGCCGACTGGAATACGTCAGCGTAGCGCCCGGCGGACAGTTCCGTATTTTGCTGCGAGAGGCTTGAGATGCGCCGTGTACTAGTAGTAGATGACGAAGCGGATATTCGCGAATTACTCATGCTTACCTTGAGTAAAATGGGCGTCGATGCCGATACGGCGGAAACCTGCGCGGAAGCGTTCGAGTATCTCAAGGGCAATGCTTATGATTTGTGTCTAACCGATATGCGTTTGCCTGACGGCAATGGATTGAAAATCCTGGAGCACATCTCGGAAAATTATCCCAACATTCCGGTCGCGGTGATTACCGCTTACGGCAGCGCCGAGAATGCAGTCGCGGCACTTAAGGCGGGCGCATTCGACTATCTCGCCAAGCCTATTGGCCTGAAAGAGTTACGCGATCTGGTCAACTCTGCACTTAAGTTGCCGCAGAACGGCGCGCGTAAAACCGTCGCGGAAAAACCTGAAGCCGACAGCGGGCCGAAATTACTCGGTGATTCGCTACCGGTAAAAAAAGCGCGCGAGATGATCGACAAACTGGCGCGCAGCCAAGCGCCGGTGTATGTCACGGGCGAATCGGGCAGCGGTAAGGAAGTCGCGGCACGCACGATCCACGCAAAAAGCGCGCGCGCGGATGCGCCATTTATCCCGGTCAATTGCGGCGCGATTCCGGAAAATCTCATGGAAAGCGAATTTTTCGGTTACAAAAAAGGTTCGTTCACCGGCGCCGATGGCGACAAGATCGGATTTTTCCAGGCGGCCAACGGCGGCACCCTATTTCTCGACGAGGTGGCCGACTTGCCGCTCGCCATGCAAGTAAAATTGCTGCGCGTGATCCAAGAGAAAAAAGTCCGTCGTATCGGCGACACCGCCGAAGCCGCTATCGACGTGCGCATCATCAGCGCCACCCATCAAGCCTTATCCGAGCGTGTTGAGGACGGGCGCTTCCGCCAGGACTTGTATTACCGCCTGAATGTCATCGAGCTGAAAATGCCTAGCTTGCGCCAAATCCCGGACGACGTCCCCGTCATCGCCGGCTCGATACTCAAGCGCTTTGCCAAGCAAAATGGCGGCCCTGTGCCGACTATTGATGAGCCAGCCATGAAGGCGCTGCAGCAATATGATTTTCCCGGCAACGTACGCGAACTGGAAAACGTCCTCGAACGCGCGTTGGCTTTGTGCGGCGGCGACAAAATCGGCAAAGATGATTTGTATTTAAGCGAAGTCGGCGACGCCGACAACGAACTTAAAGGCGGTTCCCAGCCGGGTGAACTGCCGCTGGAAGATTATCTCGACCGCGTCGAACGCGACGCCATCATGCAAGCACTGGAAAAAACCCGCTACAACAAAACCGCTGCGGCGAAGTTATTGGGCATTACTTTCCGTGCCTTGCGCTATCGTTTGGATCGCTTGGGCATTGATTGAGCCATGCAATCTGGTTTTGGGCTGTTTTATGAAAAGGCT
>JBEEJL010000310.1:0-5396 GCA_041169175.1 Pseudomonadota bacterium
CAAATCGACACGCAAGCAAATCGCCCTGGCGCTGTTGCTCACACTATTGTTGCCCATACTGGCAACGATTATGTATTCATTAGTGCAAAAGTTGGTGGACAATTTATTTAGTGAATCGACAGAGAATACGTTGCCGTGGATGGTCGTGACGGTCGTATTGGTCGGATTCGTCAAATTGTTGCTGGCCTATTACGATCAGTGTCTAGACGCACGAATTGGTGAACAAATTACACAAGAAGCACGTGTCGGCCTCTACGCAAAATTAATGCAAGCTAAGCCAGATCTTATACAAAATCGCGGAGTAGGATCGCTGTTGGCGCATTTAGATGGGGATGCCAGTCGTGTTGCTTCGCTGGTGTACGGAGTCCCTGTCGGCGTCTTTGCGCATATCGCCAAAGCCATATGCTTTTCAATCTTTCTACTGACTATTAGTTGGCAGATGACACTAATGGCTGTGATGGTGATGCCCATCCTGGCTTGGATCGTCTATTGCATCACGCCCTTAGTGCGCCGCAGCTCGCGCATCGCGCGTATCCGCTCGACTAGTTGGATGGCGCGGGCAGAAGAACGCCTGGCAGCAGTACCGCTGATCTATGTTTCAGAAGCACAGAGTTTTGAAACGGCGCACTTCAACAGCCTAGCCAACCAAGCGCGTAAAGCAGAAATACGCGCCATGACTTTAGAAGCGCGACTCGCGCTGGCAATTAATTTAGCCACTGGTTTTGGTAGTGCTTTGGTTTTAATAGCAGGGGTCTATCAAATTCAGGCTCATGCTTTAACAGTCGGCGCTGTGCTGGCTTTTGTTGCGGCGCTGGGCTCTTTATATGACCCGTTACGCGGCATCACGCAGGGCGCAGGGCGCTGGCAGCGTGCCCTCGCTAGTGCAGAACGTCTGGATGAATTGTTGAAAAAAAATGATTCGTCGCAAGAAACCGGCCAATCGCTATTACCTAAATCGATAAAAGGTCACATCGAATTCAAGCAAGTTGGATTCAGTTACACAGAAGGCAGAAAAATTCTGGATGATATTTCCCTAACGATTCAAGCCGGTGAGCGGGTTGCCTTAGTCGGTGCAAGCGGCAGCGGAAAATCTACGCTATTAGGTTTGCTTTCCGGCTTACACAACACGCAATCAGGCAGCCTCAGGATTGATGGCGTCGATATAAATGGATTGCTACCAGCGCAATTGCACGCAGCCATGGCGGTGGCATTTCAAGAGCCGTTTTTATTCAGCGGCACCGTTGCGGAAAATATTCGCTACAACCTTACTAACGTCAATTCACAACAAGTTATGCGCGCCGCTACTGCCGCACAAGTGGATGGCTTTGCCTACGCGATGCAACACAATATGGGTACACATGTAGGTCCGCGCGGCGGCAAGCTGTCCGGTGGCCAGCGCCAGCGCGTGTCGCTTGCGCGCGCACTATTGCGCAATGCGCCGATACTTTTACTGGATGAAGCAACTTCGGCTTTGGATAGCGAAACCGAAGAATGCATTCACGCCGCACTGCGTTCAGATAAAAAACTTGGCACCGTCATCACCGTCAGTCACCGCCTCTCCAGCGTGCGCGCGGCCGATCGCGTCATCGTGCTCGACCAAGGGAAAATTGTTGAAACCGGTACGCCGGATGATCTGCTCAATTCGCGCACACGCTGTTATGAATTATTCGCAGCCCAATTAGCCGCAGAGCATTCAGGCGCCATTCCATTATTTCCATTGGCAGAAAGAGAGCCGAAATTATGTATAAGCGCGTAAAACCTAATGGCGCCCATTTGGGTAAAGAGCTGACCGTGGTCAGCTTGGTCAGCCACGGCCCCGAGTCGGTTTACATGGCCTGGCATCACGGCAAATGGTGCGCGGTCGCGTGCAAAGTAATGAAGTCGCGTAAGCGTGCCTTGCGTGAATCAAGTGTCTTGCAAGCCTTGAGTCATCCGAATATTGTGCGCGGGTTGGGCGTCGAAGGGCAAACCCATCTGCTCATGGAATATTTGGACGGGCCCACCTTGCGCGACTTCATTCGTTCCAGGCCGCGCAAGCGCATGTCCTTATCCGATGCGATGCGCGTAGCGATTCATATTGGCGGCGCGCTCGATCATATTCACCATCGAGGTTTTGTTTATCTTGATGTCAAACCGTCGAACATTATTATCTTCGATGGTCGGCCGATATTGTTTGATGTCGGCACGGTACAAAAACAAAAAAAACTCAAAGAAGCCATCGGCACCGACGATTTCATGGCGCCGGAGCAATGTAGCAAGGGACGTGTCGGTGCCTACACCGATGTGTTTGGTCTGGGCGTCACGCTTTACAAAATGCTCACGGGCAAATTGCCCTTTACCGGCTACAGCAAAAAAAATCCGCATCCGCAGTTAATCCGCGATCCGGTTCCGCTAAAAAAACATTTGCCCAATGCCCCGGCATCGCTGGATCAATTAGTGTTGGCTTGTCTCAATCGCGATCCGAAGCAAAGACCGACGCTGGCTGAATTGTTACCTGCTTTGCATACTTATATTCGCAGCGGCTCGCCAATGTGGCCATCATTCATTCATGTTTAAAATGAATTTAACCCCCGGAGGACGACATGATTAAAAATCTCGAACAAGTTTTTGCTTCATCAATACTTTTCGTCATTCTGGGAGCCTTAGTGGTAACCAAGGCCAGTGCGCAAACCCGCGACACGCCGAAAGACAAGCCCGCTAGCGCGACCTTTTCCATGTCGGTTAATCCCGAATTTGCAACAGGAAAATACGGCGGCAGCAGCGACATCGAAGATAGATACTTCGGCTTGGGGCTGCGCTACGAAACCAAGGCTTGGACGTTCAAAACCACGCTGCCTTATCTGCAAACCAGTTCGGATCGGGCGTTTACCCGCGTCGATCAAGGACAAATACATTGCCGCAGAAGCGGCACGGAATGTACACAAGATCCCGCGACGACTACGACAGGTGTAGAGAAAAAAACCAAATCAGGTTTGGGCGATGTCGGTGCATCTGCCACTTATCATTTGCCGGAAATGTCTTCCGGTTTGAATCTTGATCTTATCGGCCGCGGTAAATTCAATACCGCTTCTGCGTCCAGCGGTATGGGTAGCGGCAGAAATGATTTGTCATTGGCTTCAGGCGTGAGCTACGATTTCAAAAGCTGGGAGCCTTACAGCGAGTTGGGCTATAAATGGCGCGGCAAATCAGACGATCCCGATTTGCTTAACCAAGCGTTTGTTGTTGTCGGCGCAAAATTTTTTGTGGGTAACGCCAGCAGCCTCGACTTGTCGTATGACTTTCGCGCCAAATCCTACGCAGATGAACCAGCAGCGAAATCAGTTTCGCTAAGTCTCGCTTCCCGCTTTGATCGCAACTGGAAGCTGGAGGCCTATTATATTCACGGTCTTTCCGAGGTTGTCGCAGATAAGGTGATTGGCATCAGCACCGGCTATCGATTTTGAAATCAAGGCATCTATGACATATTAATGTAAATATTTGATTATATTAATGTTTTTTATTTACTAATAGAGCCATTCGGTTACTAAAAAAATCAAAACAGGCGGCAAGAAAAAATTCATATCTAGCTGTGGCACAATGAAACGGAGATTCATCTACGTTCATTTTCTATTCTCACTCTTGGCTAAAAACCTTCCTCTGATTATTCGTGCCGGGCCACGCGCGCTAGCGCATATCCGCGACCACGGCCTGCGTGCGCGGGATATAGAAATTATTCCCGGTGCAGCAGGTGGGCCGAAGGCTTTAGGTTTGCAGGGTTTGGATGTCGCGCTGTTTGGCGAATGGCTGCCCAGCGCGCCGCGTGTGCGTCATCTGGTCGGTGCTTCGATAGGCGCGTGGCGTTTCGCCAGCGCGGCGCAAAAAAATCCCGCGCACGCATTGCGCCGTTTCGCCGAACTCTACGTGGCGCAGCATTTTCCTGCGCCGTTCGATAAACATTACGTGACGCAATGTTGCCAAGAAATGGTGCAGGCATTATTTGCCGGCAATGAAAATGACATTCTGCATCATCCTTATTACCGGCTGAGCATACTCGCCGTGCGCGGACGCGGCCTGCTGGCGCAGGAATCGCGCGCTACACTGGCTGCACTCGCGCTAGCGGCAACGGCAAACAGCCTGCATCGCGGGCAACTGAAACATTTTTTCGTGCGCACGGTGTTTCACGATGTGCGCGCAAAAACGCCGCTGTTTTACCCAGGCGATAATCAACACGATGAAAAAAGTTTTGACGCATTTCATACTGACCATATTGTCGCCAGCAAAGAAAACCTACTGTCCGCGCTATTAGCCTCAGGCTCGATTCCCTTGGTGCTCGAAGGCGTCACCAACATCCCCGCCGCGCCGCAGGGAACCTACTGGGATGGCGGGCTGATCGACTATCACATTGATTGGCCTTACCATCGCGCTAAGGGCTTGGTGCTGTATCCGCATTTCACCGACAAAATTATTCCCGGTTGGTTGGATAAATCCTTCCCCTGGCGCAAAGCCCAAGGCGAATGGCTGGATAATGTGATATTGATTTCACCTTCGGCCGACTATTTGGCGCGATTGCCGTTCGGCAAACTGCCCGATCGTAGCGATTTTAAAAAATTTGTCCACGACCCCGCCGCGCGCATGCGCTATTGGAATACCGCCATCGCGGAGAGCGAGCGGCTGGGAGAAGCGTTTTTGCGTCTGGCGGACCAAAATGATATTGAGCAGATTCAGCCGATTTGATTTTATCAAAATGATGGATCAAAGCGTCCCGTCGGTCTCGTCCATGTTGGCGCCGTTTTCCAGCGGCAGATTTAATCCGGCACGAACTTTGCTGATAAATATATATTATCTACGCTCAAGGTGCGTAGGGGAGAGCTAGTATGTACAAACTAATCGCAGAACAACCATTTAACCTGCTCCGCTGGTTTTCAGTCTTGAGTTTGGCGACGGTCGTTATTGCCAGCGTGGTCACGTCGGTATTCCTGTCGCGTTTTCTCAGCGAGCATATGCTTAGGCGTGATGCTGAAGTCACTATGGATTTTGTTCAGAGCGTGGCCAAAGTGCAGAAGGCGGCCGAATATTTTGCCGGCCGACGTCAGAGCGATAAAAACTGGGAAGAATTTTTCGACCACCTTGATGGCCTGGCCGATGTGTTGCGTGTGAATGCTTACGATAAAGAATACAAAATCATCGGGTCCACCGATAAATCGCTGGAGGGCAAAAAATTCCAGGACAATGATGAGCTTGACGATGCCTTCAAAGGCAAGTTGGCAATAGGCGGCGGAATAACCAGCAAAGATAAAATGCCCAAGGCTGAGCATATGCATTTGAGTGACGCGCCGATTCAGTATGTCGAAAATTATGTACCCATTCGTGATGGTGCTGTCGGTCCTGTGGTCGGTGTAGTCGAGTTGTACCGCACG
>JBEEJL010000311.1:0-11622 GCA_041169175.1 Pseudomonadota bacterium
CGGCGGCGCGTTATTGCGCGATCTGGATCGTTTGCTGATGGAAGAAACCGGCTTGCCGGTTATCGTGGCCGATGATCCCTTGACTTGCGTCGTGCGTGGCTCTGGACGTGCGCTGGAAGAAATGGACAAGCTGGGCACAGTATTTACTAACGACTAAAATTGATTTTGTATGCTGCCGCAGATAATGCGGCATCATGTCGATGAGCAAATGATTTTTTTCTTACCCATTAACTCGAGTTCGCCCGTCATCCCAATATGGCGAAAAGAAATAAAGCGACCGAGTCCATTGCGAGCTGATTAGTGGCGTGTCGATTAAAGAAATTATTCAATTAAATCAAACAGTTACAATAAAGCGGGGACAATCCGCTCGTAGCACGCGCTACTTCATATTTTTTGCGCGGTTCATTTTTTCTCCTCGTCGTCGCTGAAATGGCTCGCCAACCGCCACCGTTTTTTAATCGCGGCCCGACGCCGCTGACACGACTGGTTTTTTTTCTGGCTATTTGTATCGCGCTGATGATCGCCGATCATCGTCTGCATTTACTCAGCAGTTTGCGTCAATCGCTATCGGTGTTGGTGTATCCCTTACAACAGTTTGCGCAAAGTCCAGTGCGTTTAGTTACGCGCGCGTCGAATTTTTTCACCGACCAAACACAACTGCAAAAAGAAAACGCCGAGCTGAAACAAAAATTGCTCGAACAATCCGCCACCGCGCAATCGGCGCAATGGATTCAAGCCGAGCATGCGCAACTGCTCGCGCTCAACGGCGCAAAAAGCCGTTACGCCGGCAAAGGTGAAATTGTTGAAGTGCTGTACACCGGACGCAATCCGTTCGCGCGCAAAATTATTGTCAACAAAGGCAGCAACGACAATATCCGCCAGGGCTTCGCCGTCATCGATGGCAAAGGCGTAGTCGGACAAGTCACCGCGATCAGCCCTTTCACCAGCGAAATTACTTTGCTGACAGAAAAAGGCCATGCGGTGCCGGTCGCCATCCAGCGTAACGGCATACGTGCCATCGTCTTCGGCAATGGGCGCGACGGTAGTCTGGATTTGCCCTATATGGCCGACCGCGCCGACGTGCGCAGCGGTGATTTGCTGGTGACCTCGGGCATCGACGGCACTTATCCGCCGGGACTTGCCGTAGCCGAGGTGACCGCCATTGAACACAACTCGGCGCAAGTATTCACCAAAATTACCTGCGCGCCGGTAGCGGGCGTGGAAAATCATAAATATTTATTAGTGCTGCTATCCAGCCCGCAAATCGATTTACCCAAACAAGAAGCGTCGCCAGGCGACAGCGCAGCGAAAGAAAAAACCGTGCGTAAAAAAAGAGGCGCGCGATGATTGCACCGTTACGCTCCGCTATGCCGCCGGATATGATGCAACAAACGCCGCGCGTGCGTTACGTGTTGTTCAGTTTGGCGTTGGCATTTTGTCTTAACGTCTTGCCGTGGAGCGGCATCATGTTGCGCTTGCGCCCGGATTTTTTATTATTGGTGTTGCTCTATTGGGCGATGCGCGAGCCGCGCATGGTCGGACAACTACTCGGCTTCATGTGCGGATTGGTGATGGACGTCGCCGACAGCGCCATACTCGGCCAACATGCGTTTGTCTATGCGCTGGCGATATACGCGGCGTTCTCACTGCGTCTGCGCATCCTGCGTTTTCCATTACCGGAACAAGCACTGCACATACTGGTCATACTGCTCGTGAGCAGCGCCCTTACCGCATTGCTTAATCTCATTGTTGATGCGATTTTCCCCGGTTATATTTATTTCATCAGCGCTATTATCGGCGCGCTGTTGTGGCCGTCGATTGTGTGGTTAATTGAATTGCCGGAGGCGCTTGCCGCCAAATCCGAGGTGCCGTAAGTTGAAAATGGAAGGCAGCACCCTCAAAAATCAGCAAAGCGAATTACAGCAATTCCGGCTGCGCTTATTTGTGGCCAGCATCATGGCCCTCCTGCTGGCCGGCGTGCTGGTGGCGCGCTTTGTTTATTTGCAAATTTTGCGCCACGACCACTACCACACCCAAGCCGAAGCCAACCGCATTTCCATTTTGCCCATCGTGCCCAACCGCGGCTTGATCATCGATCGCAATGGCGTGGTGTTGGCGTACAACTACCCGGCTTACACGCTCGAAGTCACGCCGAGCAAAGTGGACAAGCTGGACGAAACCCTCGACGAGCTGGAAAAAATTGTTACCATCACGCCGCGCGATCGCAAGCGCTTTAATAAACTGCTGGAAGAGTCGCGTAACTTTGACAGCTTGCCGGTGCGCACGCGCTTGAACGAAGACGAAGCAGCGCGTTTCGCGGTAAACCGCTATCGTTTTCCCGGCGTAGAAATCAAAGCGCGCTTGTTTCGCATGTATCCCGAAGACTCTTCTGCGTCGCACGCTATCGGCTACATCGGCCGCATCAACGAAGCCGACTTGAAAAAACTCGATACGGAAGATAAAGCTGCCAACTATCGCGGCACCGATCATCTGGGCAAAATCGGCATCGAGCAAAGCTACGAAAACGAATTGCACGGCACCACCGGCTTTGAAGAAGTGGAAACCGACGCGGGTGGCCGCGCCGTGCGCTCGTTACGCCGACAAGAACCGGTGCCGGGCAATAATCTGGTGTTATCGATCGACATCAAGTTACAAAAAGTCGCCGAAAAAGCCTTCGGCGATCGACGCGGCGCGCTGGTCGCCATCGAGCCGAGTACGGGCGAAGTGCTCGCCTTCGTCAGCCAGCCCGGCTACGACCCCAATTTATTTGTCGATGGCATCGACCAAACCAGTTGGGACATGCTGAATAATTCCCTCGACAAACCGTTAAACAATCGTGCCCTGCGCGGCCAATATCCGCCCGGCTCGACTTATAAACCGTTCATGGCATTGGCGGGCTTGCACACCAACACACGTTCGCCCAGTTACTCCATCAGCGATCCCGGCTACTTCATGTTGCCGCCCAGCTCACACCATTATCGCGATTGGAAAGCCGGCGGGCATGGCGTAGTCGATTTGCAACGCTCGCTGGTGATTTCCTGCGATACCTATTATTACGGTCTGGCTAATGATATGGGCGCGGAGACGATTTCAAAATTCATGGATCAATTCAGCTTCGGTAAAAAAACCGGCATTGACGTTGACGGCGAGCTATCCGGCATTAACCCCTCGCCGGAATGGAAACGCAAACGCTATAAACAAAAATGGTACGGCGGTGACACGATCAGCATCGGCATCGGCCAGGGTTATAACTTGGCCACGCCCTTACAACTGGCGCATGGCACCGCCATGCTGGCCAACAATGGCGTCGCCATGCGGCCGCGCTTGGTCAAAGCCATACAAGAAGGCAGCACGGGAAAAATTAAATCCCTGTCGGGCGAAGAAATCCGTCGCGGCAATTTCAGCATGGAACATTTAGATTTAGTGAAGCAAGCCATGGTCGCCGTGACTAAACCCGGCGGCACGGCTGCCGTCGCGGGCGCAGGCGCGACCTATAACTTCGCCGGTAAAACCGGCACGGCGCAAGTAGTCGGCATCAAGCAAAATGAAAAATATGTCGAAGCCAACGTCGATGAACGCTTGCGCGATCATGCCCTGTTCGTCGCCTTCGCCCCGGCTGAATTGCCGCGCATCGCGCTGGCCGTGCTGGTGGAAAACGGCGGCCATGGCGGCTCTGCTGCTGCGCCGATAGCCCGTCAGGTATTTGATTACTTGTTGCTCGGTAAAATTCCCAACACGCCGGCACCGGCTCTGAAAGAAGAGACGGAAGATGATTAAACAATTATACGATCGCATTACCGAGCACATCGACGGTCCGCTGCTGACGTTTTTGCTTATCGTGATGGGATTGGGCTTGGTGGTGTTGTATAGCGCGTCGGGCGGCGGCAACCCGGACAAAGTATTTTCCCAGGCGCGCAGTATGCTCATCGCGCTGATCGCCATGTGGCTGATCGCCAATATGCATCCGCAACAAATGATGCGGCTTGCCTTGCCGATTTATGTGTTCGGCTTGGTGTTGTTGATTTGTGTTGCGCTGTTTGGCGATGTCAGTCACGGCGCGCGGCGTTGGCTACATGTTGGCGTCACGCGCATACAACCGTCGGAGCTGATGAAGCTGGCGATTCCGCTGATGCTGGCGTGGTTTTTTCAGCGTTACGAATCGAATTTGCATTGGAAAGAATTTTTGTTTGGCGCGCTGATGCTGGCCATTCCGGCTGGCCTGATTATCAAGCAGCCCGATCTGGGCACCACCTTATTGATTTGCGCATCGGGATTTTATGTTTTGTTTCTGGCTGGCTTGAGTTGGAAATTGATTATCGCCGGTGCGCTGTCGATAGCGGCATTGATTCCTACCGTGTGGCCGCTGCTGCATGATTACCAGCGTCGCCGCGTACTCACCTTGCTTGATCCGGCAACCGATCCGCTCGGCGCGGGGTATCACATTATTCAATCGACCATCGCGCTCGGCTCCGGCGGCATTATCGGCAAAGGCTGGATGAACGGCTCGCAAGGCCATCTGGATTTTTTACCCGAGCCGACCACCGATTTTATTTTCGCCGTATTCGCCGAAGAGTTCGGCTTTATCGGCAACATGATTTTATTGTTGCTGTATATTTTGATCATTGGTCGTTGCTTGATGATTACGGCTAACGCTTCGACATTATTTGCACGGCTACTCGCGGGCGCGATCACCTTTACTTTTTTCACTTACGCGTTCGTTAATATGGGCATGGTCAGCGGCATCTTGCCAGTGGTCGGCGTACCGCTACCCTTACTCAGTTATGGCGGCACATCATTACTCACGATGTTGGTCGGCTTCGGTATTTTAATGAGCATAGAAACACACAAACAATTAGTCCAAAGTTAATTGAGGAGATATTAAAATTGCTTAATATAATCAAATACTTAAATAATGATCGTGGAATAGTAAAAACCCTGTCGTGTGCCAGCATCGCGCTTGCTATTAGCGCGTGTAGCAGCACAAAACTTTTGCCGACAGATCCGGTTCCTTCGACAACCTCACCTTCCGTTGTGGTGCCGCCAACGGTACAAGCCGCGCCGCCCGTCATCGTGCAATCAGCGCCGCAACCGCAAATTATTCAACCACCCATCGCTGCGCCACCCGCCGTGACGCTGCCGCAAACCGGCACCACGCCGGGAACGCCGGGCGGATATTATCAAGGCGATGGACCGGATACGAATCCGCCGCCGAATCTGGAAACCACGCCGGACCCGGTGCCGATTGCCGAGCCGCTGAATAAATTCGCCAATGAACCGTATATCGCGCTCGGACAAACGTTTGTGCCGGATAAAACCGGCAAGCAATACGCGTCATCTGGCATCGCATCGTGGTACGGCAAACAATTTCACGGACGCAAAACTGCGTCAGGCGAAATTTATAATATGTACGCGATGAGCGCCGCGCATCCGACCTTGCCGATTCCGAGTTACGCACGCGTGACTAATCGCAGAAATAATAAATCGGTGGTAGTGCGCGTGAATGATCGCGGGCCGTTTCACGCCAATCGCGTGATTGATCTTTCCTACACCGCCGCACTCAAACTCGGCTACGTACAACAAGGCAGCACGGAAGTCATCGTCGAGAGTATTAGCAGCCAACAATTTGCGGCGGGCAATGCGGTGGGCAAACCCGCAACCGTGGGTACTTCCAGCGCGCCACCGCCGGTGGTAATCAGCTCCGCTCCTGCCACCGTTATTTCTGCGCCGGTCACGGTCAATTCTGCGCCTGCCAGCGTGAGTTCCGCTCCGGCTGTGAGCAACGCGGGCGATCGGCCCGTGTATTTACAGCTCGGCGTATTTTCTAATCCGACTAATGCGAATAATTTCCGCGACAAAATAATGCGCGACTTAACCTGGCTGACCGACCCGATCGAAATTTTTATTGTGGATAAACTGTACCGCGTGCGAGTCGGTCCGTATAGCGACAGCAATCAAGCGCGCAACGTTTCTTCTCGCGTAAAAAGCAGTCTCGGCATCGCGCCCATTTTGGCGCCGATGTAAACTTGCGCCGGGTAAAGCGCGATTAGCCTCAGGGGTTTGTTATAATTCTTTTTTGTTTTTGTGATTGACGTTCAAAGCCATGATGAAATTCACCGCCGTACTGTTTGCCGTTTTACTCAGCCTGCCTAGTTTTGCTGAAACCGCTGCACCCGCTACGCAACCGGCCGCGCAAGCGGTCGGCACGCTTGATGGCGTCGCCGCCATCGCTGCACGCTCATGGGTGCTATACGATTTTCAAAGCAATCAAATTTTAGCCGCGCAAAATGCCGACACGCGAATCGAACCTGCGTCGCTGACCAAATTAATGACGGCGTATTTAACTTTCAGCGCGCTGAAAAATAAAAAATTGGACATAAAACAAGTCATTCCTATCTCAAAAAACGCATGGAAGCCGGAAGGCTCGAATATGTTTATCGAGCCACGCATGAAGGTGACGGTCGATGAATTACTGCGCGGCATGATTATTCAATCCGGCAATGACGCGTCGATCGCGCTGGCCGAATCACTCGGCGGCACTGAGGATGTGTTTGCGCAAATGATGAACAAAGAAGCACAGCGCATGGGCCTCACCAATACGCATTTCACCAACTCCACTGGCCTGCCCAACGCGCAACACTATTCCACCGCGCGCGATTTATCCCAACTCGCTGCGGCGATCATCCGCGAATTTCCTGAATACTATCCGCTCTATTCGATCCGCGAATATACGTTTAACAATATCAAACAAGCCAACCGCAATCGTTTGCTCGGGCTCGACCCGAGCATGGACGGCATGAAAACCGGTCATACCGAAAGCGCGGGCTTTTGTTTGGTCGGCTCGTCCAAGCGCGGCACGCGCCGCTTGATTTCTGTCGTCACTGGCACCGCGTCGGACAACGCGCGCACGGCAGAAAGTCAGAAATTATTAAACTACGGCTTTCAGTTTTTCGACACCCAACAACTGTATAAGAAGGATCAAGAAGTCTCCAGCATGCCGATCTACAAAGGCGTGCGCAGCACATTGAAGGCGGGCTTCAGCGACGACGTGTTTGTCTCGTTGCCGAAAGAACAATTTGCCAAACTCAAAGCCAATGTAGTGTCGAAACAACCTTTACTCGCGCCGCTGAAACAAGGCGATAAAGTCGGCAGCATGCAACTCAGCGTGGACGGAAAAATGGTCGCCGAGTTACCTGTGCTGGCGCTCGAAGATGTGGCAATAGCCGGTATTTTTGGCCGCGCGTGGGATAGCATCCGCCTGTTGTGGAAATAAACAAAACAGCCTAATGCCCGCCGATCATACCAACGAAACGTTGCTGGTTTTCCCCTGTGATTTTCCGATCAAGATCATGGGCAAGAACGAACCCGATTTCGCCGACAATATGCTGTCAATCGTGAAACGACACGCGCCCGACTTCGACGCCATGACCATGGAAAAACGCCCGTCCTCGGCGAAGAAATATTTGTCCATTACCTGCACCATCCGCGCCACATCCAAACAACAGCTAGACTACTTATATCGCGAATTGACCGCGCATGCGCAAGTGCTGATGGCTTTATAATGGATGAAGGTGGAAGGATGAAAGATGAAGATTTCGTAGGGTGCGCCATGCGCACGCGTCACACTTTCAAGGTCATCACCGATGTGTAGGCCCCTTGATGTCCAAGCTCCTTCCCTCTTGACAGGGGAAGTTTGGGATGGGGGTGATAGTAATGACACCAACGATGCTTGCATCTCCGCAACGCGTGCGCACGACGCACCCTACAACGAATTCGTATTTTTGCTTTTCTCTGCGCCTCCGTGTCTCTGCGGTGAGATTTTGTAAAAAATGAACATTAAACACCTCGGCCTGGTCGATTACGAAGCCACCTTCCGCGCCATGCAAGACTTCAACGCGCAACGCGACGCCAACACGCCCGATGAAATCTGGCTGCTCGAACATCCACCCGCTTTCACCCTCGGCCTCGCCGCGAAACCAGAACACATTCTCGACGCTGGGAAAATTCCCGTGGTCAAAATAGATCGCGGCGGCCAGGTGACCTATCACGGCCCCGGACAACTCGTCGTGTATTTGTTGCTCGACTTGAAACGCAGAAACATCGGCGTACGCGAACTTGTGCGCAAAATGGAGCAAGCCATTATCGACACGCTCGCCGACTACGACGTCGCATCGCAACGAATCGCTGGCGCACCGGGCATTTATATCGATGGTGCGAAAATCGCCGCACTCGGTTTGCGCGTCAAGCGCGGTTGTTGTTATCACGGCCTCGCTATCAACGTCGATATGGATCTTGCGCCGTTCACGCGCATCAATCCGTGCGGCTACGCAGGCATGCAAGTGACGCAAATAAAAGACCTCGGCGTCCGTGCTAACATGAATGAAATCGGTGCGAAACTTGTTGCGCACCTAAACTTGTAATTCTGCTGCTAAATTATTAAGGTCGCGAAGGCAAGCCGAAGACCGTGCAACTAGCACGGCAAGGCGAAGCCGACAAAGAGATTAATAATTTAGTGGCGGAATAACTAATTGATTTAATTAAGGTTTTTATATGTCTGAAATCGGCGAAAAAGAGAAGGGCCAACTCAAAACGGCGCGCATTCCGATCAAAATAAGTCCGCGCGACATCGCGCGCAAGCCGGATTGGATCCGCGTCAAAGCCAGCTCATCGCCGCGCTTTCACGAGATCAAACAAATCCTGCGCGAGAATAATTTGCACACCGTGTGCGAAGAAGCCTCGTGCCCGAACATCGGCGAATGTTTCAGCAAAGGCACGGCGACCTTCATGATCATGGGCGACTTATGTACGCGTCGTTGCCCGTTCTGCGATGTCGGCCACGGCAAACCCTTGCCGCTCGACGAACAAGAGCCGTTGCACCTCGCCCAAACCATCGCCAAACTCAAATTGAAATACGTCGTCATCACTAGCGTCGATCGCGATGACTTGCGCGACGGCGGCGCAGGCCATTTCGTCGCCTGCATCCAAAAAGTGCGCGAGCTTTCACCAACCACGCAAATCGAAATCCTCACGCCGGATTTTCGCGGCCGCTTGGACCGCGCGCTGGAAATCCTCAACGCCGCGCCGCCTGACGTAATGAATCACAATCTCGAAACCGTACCGCGCCTATACAGACAAGCCCGCCCCGGCTCCGACTACGCGCATTCGCTCAAGCTATTAAAAGATTTCAAAGACGTACATCCAAACGTGCCAACTAAATCCGGCTTGATGTTAGGCCTCGGCGAAACCGACGAAGAAATCATCGAAGTCATGCAAGACCTGCGCGCGCACAACGTCGATATGCTCACGCTAGGTCAATACCTCCAACCCTCCGCGCATCACTTAGCAGTAGAACGCTATGTCCCACCGGAAAGATTCAAATGGTTCGAACAGCAAGCCAACGCCATGGGCTTCAGACACGCAGCTTGCGGGCCGATGGTGCGATCAAGTTATCACGCCGATCAGATGGCGCATGAGGCGGGAATCACAACAGACGTTCAGAATTGAATCAAATGATTTGAAATTTGATTTCGCCTTGCTGCTTGTACCGTGCTCCGATAAGATTATTGATATGGCGAAAACGCTGCTCCCAATTTACTCGCGTTCGGATGAAATGCAGATATTGATCTGTCGCGGAGAGGAGGTCAGCATATGACGGTAATTTACCGAGTGCATGCAGTCCGCCGTATGTTTGAAAGAAGCATCAGCGAGGCTGATGTGAATAAAGTGCTTGCGGAAGGTGATGAAATTGTTAGCTATCCGAATGATGCACCCTACCCGAGCCGGTTACTTCTCGGTTGGCGAGGCGTCCAGCCGCTGCATGTAGTGGCGGCATATAATGCACTTGACGATGAACAAATCGTGATCACAGTTTACGAACCTGATCCCACACTGTGGGAAGAAGGTTTCAGGAGGAAACGGCTATGAAATGCGTCGTATGTAAGCAAGCAGAAACCCGACCTGGCTTAACCACGGTAACGCTAGGGCGCGGAGATTCGACTTTCGTCGTGCGCGACGTACCAGCGCAAGTTTGCCCTAATTGCGGCGAAGATTACGTGGACTCCAAAGTGACCGCCGAATTGCTACGCTCTGCCGAAAATCTATCTCGCGCTGGCGCGCAAGTGGATATTAGGCGCTACGCTGCAGCTTAGACCCTGATCTGACGCTACGGAGCAGATAGCGCATAACGCGGGAATAGTTTCCGACACTTTGAATTAAACCAAAACATTCTCGGCTTGGTGCGACGCAGTGCGGTTTGTATCGACACTCCGACAACACTAGGCGTAGAATTTATTTCAAGCAGCGATCCGCTAGTAAACATTCGCCGCGCCAAACAACAAAAGGAGCCTGCCATGAAATTATTTATCAGCGTATTAACCGCCCTCACTCTCTCATCAGCCACCATCGCGGCGGACATCGAGGCGGGCAAAGCAAAAGTGCAAATGGTGTGCGCGGCTTGTCATGGAGCAATGGGCGTCAGCGTCAGCGACACCATACCCAACCTCGCGGGCCAGCGGCCGACTTACCTCGAAACGCAATTGAAAGCGCTGAAGGACGGTACGCGCAAAAACCCGATCATGAACGCGATCGCCAGCCAACTGAGCGCTGACGACATTGCCAACGTCGCCGCCTATTTTTCCGCGCAGCCTGGCGCTACTGCGGGAACCAAGTCTGACCTCCTGCCCAACCTCGCCAAGACCAACGTCACCTTCCCCGAAGGCTACGCCAGCACGTTCACCAAATATCACACCATCAACTTCCCCGCCACCAAGCAAGTGCGTTACTACTTCGCCAACGACACCGCGCTAAAAGCGGCAAAAGACGGCAACGCGATTCCGAATGGCGCGATGCTGTTCGTCGAAGTGCATTCCGCCAAACTCGACGCGGACAAAAAACCGATGATGGGTGGCGACGGCTTCTTTGTGGCCGACCAGCTACTCTTCTACACCGCCATGTCGCGCGACGCGGGCTGGGGCAAGGACATACCGGACATGCTGCGCAACGACGACTGGAACTACGCCGCGTTCACCCCCGCGAAATTGCCTCGGCCCGGCGCCAACCAAGCCGAGTGCTTCGCTTGTCACAAGCCTCTCGATAAAACGAGCTTCCTGTTCACGCTCGATAAACTCACTGCGATGGCGAAGGGCAAATAGGCCGCGCCTACCGGCTCGCGTGGCGACTTAACCTTTAACGCTTTACCTACACCATGAATATTTTTGTTGCGAAATTGAATTTCTCCACCAGCTCCGAAGCCCTGCGCGAAGCATTCGAGCAGTTTGGCGAAGTAGCGTCGGCGAACGTGATTACCGACCGGGAAACGGGCCGCTCAAAAGGCTATGGCTTTGTTGAAATGTCGAATGACGGCGAAGGCAGTGCAGCCATATCCGCCTTGGACGGCTCCGACTTCGATGGCAACACGATAGCGGTGAAAAAAGCCGAGCCACGAGAAGCGGCGGGTAGTGGCGGCGCTAATCGCGGTAGTGGCGGTTTTGGTGGTGGCGGTGGCACGAAGTGGTGGCGGCTTCAATAGGGGATAAGAGTCCGACCATAGCTAATGTGCGTAAATCGTGACTTGATCTGACATCCGGTGTTGGCTTCGGTCAAGCACTCCGGGGAGGCAGGCTGAAA
>JBEEJL010000312.1:0-3573 GCA_041169175.1 Pseudomonadota bacterium
CGCTGTCACCTTTCGCTGCCGCCGCGATCACTGGCGGCGATCCGTACAAAACCACATTGCAATCGTGGAAATATACGCTGCCCGCTTTTCTGGTGCCGTTCATGTTTGTGCTTGATCCTTCCGGTGTCGGCTTGCTGTTAAAAAAGCCGCCTGATAGTAGCTGGCTCGACGTGGCGTGGATTACTGTAACCGCGTTCTTCGGCATCGCGGCGCTGTGCGGCGGGGTGCAAAATCATCTGCTACACAAGACCACGACGATAGAGAGAGTAATGCTGATTTTGGCGGGATTGTTATTGGTTTATCCCAAACCGCTGTTCGACATTATCGGTATCGGATTATTACTGGTGGTGCTAGGAGCGCAATGGCTAAGAGGGAAAAAAATCCCTATTTAACAATGGAATAAGTAGCCAAATGGTAGGACTTCACCTTATTCAAATGGCGTGCGAAATTTTTTATAATGCAATGGTTCGCAGTAAAAAATTTTTCGCATGCCTACTCATTACGACACCCTTCAAGTCATCTCCACCGCCAACGATACCGTGATCAAAGCGGCGTATCGAGCATTGGCGCATCTTTATCATCCCGATCATAATCCGGGCGACGTCGAAGCTGAGTCGTTAATGAAAAACGTCAATCAGGCATATCAAATTTTATCCAACTCATCGAGCCGCACGCAGTACGATATTCAACAAGGCATTCGCGACTATTCAGAAGATGTATCTGATGCAACGAATTCAGCTGAATATCAGACTGAGAAGCAAAACGAATTCACTCCGCAACCAAGCGCATCGGCTCCACCGAATGCAGCAAAGCCATCTAAGCAACATCAAACTTTCTATCCAACGCCTTCGCCTAGCGCGCGCCCAACTTGGATGCTGCGCATTATTTTTATTATCGCAACGGCCATTTTTAGTTTAATGGCGGCGGCGAAATGGCTGGTCAACACGAACCCCGATTTGGCTGTTGGTGCGCACAAAAATGAGATGCAAGAATTAAAATTGCAAATAGACAAAAAGCTTTTCTACGCGCCGGAATCCTGAACGCTTTTACTTATTAAGACTTTAGCCGCAAGGGTAAACATCCCGCGAAAAAACTCACAGCTTCCATTCGAAACGAATAGTTTAATTTAATCAAACAGATACCCTACAGCATTTAATGCGGCACGCAAACGCGTGTGACAAAAATTATACTTAAACGATTGACGGCGCAGGCACACCCTGCGCTACCATATACTGGTAAGTCCGTGATTCGCCGATTTTCTGACCAAGCCTCGTAACAACAAACGAACAACAGGGCCGCCACCTATGCCCTGTTACGTTAATCGGGAGGGTGCATGTCTAAACAGTCTTTGCTGACGCTCGCAGTGTTGGGGCTGCTGGTCTTAATGTTTTATTGCGTCAAGACTCACGCGCCGATGTTGGCGGCAAAACTCGGCGCCACCGCGCCGGTCGCTGCCGTTATTCCCGCCTCGGTCAGCCCCGCTTCACTCAACGCCTTACTCGCCAACGGCAAAGTCACACTCAACGGCGTGTTACCTGATCAAGCAACACGCAACAGCGTAGTTGCCGAAGCCAAAAAAACCTTTGGCGAAAGCAACGTGATTGACCTTACCGGCATCAGCAGTAACATCGCCCCGGCAGCTTGGCTCAGCGCCTTACCCAAAGCATTCGGCAGCATCAAATCGCTAAATTCTGGCGGGCTTAACTTTAACGACAAAGATGTCGTGATCAAAGCCGAAGTCCCCACGCCGGAAGATAAATCCGCTTTGCTGCAACAAGTTACTGCCTCGGTCGGCAGCAATCTTCGCGTCAACGATCAAATTAGTGTCGCCGCAGCGCCGGTCGCCAATCTACAAAATCGTTTAAATGATTTACTCATCAACCGTGTAATTGAATTCCAAAGCGCCGACGATACATTGACCGAAAAAGGTAAAGCTTTGCTGGATGAGGCCTTGCCTATCATTCGCGAATCCAAACAAGGTGAGATTGAAATTGCCGGCCACACCGACTCGCGCGGAGACCCTACATTTAACCAGGAATTAAGCCAAGCACGTGCAGAGACGGTGCGCAGTTATTTGGTCGCCAAAGGCGTTGACGCCAATCGTCTCAAAGCGGTCGGCTACGGGCCTTCGCGTCCCATTGCAGATAACAGCACGACTCAAGGTCAGAAGAAAAATCGCCGTATTGAATTTTCCGTAAAACAGTAAACGGGAGGAAATGCTTCATGGGAACAATCATCAGTAGTATGTTGGCTTGTTTAGTTATTGCGGCTCTCATCGGCGCGCTTATCGGTTGGTTATTGAAAGCCATTTTCGGCGGCAACCAACTCAATGCGCGTGAACAGGAATGGCAAGCCAAGCTACGCAGCCACGAACAAGAAATTTCCAAAACGCGCGGTCAGATCACCAGCCATTTATCCGAGCTGGAAGTCGTACGAAAAGACTTGGCTTTGCAAACCGACAAAGTAAAAGCCCTGCAAAATACTTCTGGCGACAACCAATCAAAAGTCGCCAGCTTAACCAGCGAGCTTGAGGCCAAAGGCAGCGCTTTCAGCGCATTACAAGACGATATTTCCGGGCTACGCTCGCAACTCGCCGAGGCACACGGCGAGCGCGATGTGCATACGGCTAAACTACAAATGTTGGAGTCAGAACACAAATCGCTGTTGCCGCGCTACAGCAGCCTCGAATCAGAACATAAATCCTTGACCTCGCGCTTCAGCAGCACAGAATCGGAAAGCACGAATTTGCGCAAACAATTAGCTGATGCGCAAGCGGCGCAAAACGCCAAAGCGGAAGAGGTGAAAAAACTTTCTGCGGAATTGGAAAATCTGCGCCGTGATCATGCCAACGCAAAAACAGAAGCTAGCCATGCAGCAAACAAACTGAAAGAAGCGGATGGCTTGCGTCAGCAAATGACCGACCTGAACGCAAAACTTTCGACGCGCGAGCAAGAATTACAAACTGCGCGCAATGAAAATAAAAAAGCGCATGACGAGCGAAATGCTATTCAGCAACAGATCACTGACTTGAACGCCAAACTATCGGCAAAGGATCAAGAACTGCAAGCGGCGCGAAACGACAGCAAAAAAGCTAAAGAGGAACACAGCGCAGCCAGCCAGCAGCTCGCCACGGTCAAACAAACCATTCAATCACATGAAAGTAATCTGAGCGCACAAGCCAGCAAAATTATGCTGCTCACGAGCGATCTGGCGAGCAAAGGCAGCAGCCACGCTAACATCGAAGCCGAAACTAAAACCTTGCGTGCACAATTAGCGGAAGCCCAATCGGCTGCGCAAAAATCTGCCGGAAAAGAGGCGGAGTTGGAAAATTTGCGCCGCCAAATGACCGAGCGCGACGGAAAAATCAAAGCCATGGAATTCGATATGGCGACGCGCGGCGCGGCAAAAGACTCAGAACTGGAAAACCTGCGCCGACAAATCACCGAGCGCGACAACAAAATCAAATCTATTGAGACCGACATGGCGACGCGCGGGCCGGCGAAAGAAGCTGAGCTCGAAAATATGCGCCGACAAATCAGCGAGCGCGATAGCAAAATAAAAGTCATTGAGACC
>JBEEJL010000313.1:0-5297 GCA_041169175.1 Pseudomonadota bacterium
ACCATTCAATTCAGCCTGAGGAAATGGAGAAATATCTGACCGAAAGTTGGGCGGCACAAAAAAAGGCTGCGCCAAAAGCAAAGTAGCGCGATAAAAATCGTTAGCGAAAGTTCCCGCTGGCTAGGCGAAACATCGCTTAGTCAGCGTAATCATATTTATTTAGCGCAAAAAATAATTAGGAGAATGGAAGGATGATCGACAGTATCGGCAATTGGTGGATGTGGTCGGGGTTTTTTGTATTCGTGATTTTAATGATTCTGGCAGATCTATTTTTGCTCGGCGGCAAAAAGGCGCATAAAGTTTCTTTCAAAGAAGCCGCTGGCTGGTCATGCGTGTGGGTCGCGCTGGCGCTGCTGTTCAACGCCGCATTGTGGTGGTATCTCGATACTCACTCGGGCCGCGAAGTGGCCAACACTAAATCGTTAGAGTTTCTGACGGGTTATGTGATTGAAAAATCACTCGCCGTGGATAATATTTTCGTCTGGTTGTTGCTGTTTAGTTATTTCGCTGTGCCGACTGAATATCAGCGTCGAGTATTGTTATACGGCGTGCTAGGCGCGCTGGTGATGCGCACATTAATGATTATTGCCGGCGCTTGGTTGATCGCGCAGTTTCACTGGATACTTTATGTGTTTGGCGCATTTTTGCTCATCACCGGAATCAAGATGTTGATTTTCGCTGACCAGAAACCAGACCTGGAGAAAAATCCCGTGCTGCGCTGGATGCGTGGCCATATGAAAATCACCAACGAGTTTCATGGTGAAAAGTTTTTCGTCATGCATCAAGGCGTTCGTTATGCGACGCCGCTATTTTTGGTGTTGGTATTGGTCGAGGTCACCGACTTAGTGTTTGCTGTAGATAGCATTCCGGCTATTTTCGCCATCACCAAAGATCCGTTCATTGTATTGACTTCAAATATTTTCGCCATTCTCGGCTTGCGCGCGATGTATTTTTTGCTTAAAGACGTGGCCGATCGTTTTCATTTGCTCAAGTTTGGTCTGGCGGTCGTATTAATGTTTGTCGGGGGCAAAATGTTGATCGTTGAATGGATCAAAATTCCGGTACTGGTTTCCCTGGGCACGGTTGCGGCGATTATTCTGATCTCGGTAATCGCCAGCCTGCTGTTTGCACCTAAGCCGCCAGCCGCTTTGCAAAAAAAACACAGCGGCCATGCGTAAATTATTTAACCGTTGGACGCCGACACCTGAGAGTTTGCAGCAGCATCCGCGGCTGAAATTTTTCCTCGCTGGCGCGGCGCATCCACGCTTATGGCGCTTGACACGTCGCGGCGTGGCACTTGGGGCCGCGATTGGCGCAGCGGTATGCGTGATTCCGCTGCCGATTCAAGTTTTGTTGGCTGGGTTTCTGGCATTTTTTTTCAAAGCGCATATTCCCACTGCGGTCGCGGCAACCTTTATTAGCAATCCCCTCACTGCTTTTTTGGTCTGGGGCGCCGCCTGGAAAATGGGTTCGCTACTGTTGCAGCAGCCCGCCACCGCGTTGCCTTCAACCGACTTTTCCTTCGGCCGGATGAGCTGGCAACAATTCGATATGTGGATTAACTGGCTCAGCGCCAATGGCCAACCTCTGTTAATCGGCATGCCGTTACTAGCGACGATACTCGCAATTTTTTTCTATCTACTGGTGATGTTGGGCTGGCGAATAGCCGTAAGCCGGCAATGGCGTCAACGAAAAACTTGAGATGAACTAGCCTAACAATGACCTTATGAGATCCATAGTGCGTTTGGTGGCGCCGCGGTGCGCTTCGGTAAAGGCTAAACCTGCGCGCGCCATTTGTTCTCTGCGCTTTGTGTCGCTGAATAGTTGATTGGCTGTATTGACCAATGCTTCGGTGTTTTCCACTTGCAACGCCGCGCCACAGGCTACCGCATTGTGAACGGCGTCTTTGAAATTAAACGTGTGCGGTCCGACGATGACGGGCTTGCCCACAGCGCAGGCTTCAATAATATTTTGCCCGCCGAGCGGCAATAAACTGCCGCCGACAAACGCTACATCGCAAGCAAAATAATACGCAAACATTTCGCCCATGCTGTCGCCTAAAACTATTTTTGTATCGGCATTGATCGCTTCAGTTGCGCTGCGTCGTTGCATTTTTATTTCACTTTTTTGAATCAACGCGGCAACGTCGTCGAAACGTTGCGGATGACGTGGGACAATCACGACGAGCAAATCGGGAACATTAAATAGTTTAATATAATCAATTAGTTGCGACTCTTCACCGTCGCGCGTACTGGCGGCTAAAAATACGGGCCTGTTGCCGAATAACTCGCGCAATTGTTGGCCGCGTTGAATCATTTCCTCCGTCGCGGACACATCAAACTTCATATTGCCGTAAACGGAAAGTTTTTTTGCGCCGAGTTCGCGCAGTCGCTTTGCGTCGTCTTCGGTTTGCGCAGCAATATGGCGCAGGCAAGCCAGTGCTTCACTGACCAAAGGTTTTACATAAGCATATCGAGACGCAGATTTTTGCGACATGCGCGCATTGACTAACAGCAAGGGAATATTTTTTTCTTTTACTGCGGCAAATAAATTCGGCCAGACTTCGGTTTCCATGATGAGGCCGATGACGGGCTTGAAATGCGTCAAGAATTTTTTCGCGGCGGAGGAATAATCGTAAGGCAAATAACATTGCCATACTTTATCACCGAATAATTCTTTCCCCGCTGCGCGGCCCGTCGGCGTCATGTGCGTAAGTAAAATTTGATGTCGCGGGTAGTGTTGCAATAATTGTTTCACTAAGGGCTCGGCCGCGCGAGTTTCGCCGACAGAAACTGCGTGAAGCCAGATAACTGGTTTGCTTGACGCAAAAGCATATTCGCCGAAGCGTTCGTCAATGTGTTGCGCGTATTCCGGCTGCTTACGTGCGCGGCGGAGTAAGCGTGTGCGCAAAAAGGGGCGCGCCAGCCAGAGGATGCCGCTGTAGATGAGACGCGGAAGTTTCATGACATCGCGGGTTGCATGGCGGCCCACACTTCATCTACAGTAGGCGCACTTCCTGCATCGCCGAGATTCAGCGCGCGCGAATTGCCATACACACCGGTTAATCCTGGCGAGGTCGCGCAAAAAATAGCGACGACGGGTTTGTTCAAGGCGGCGGCGAGATGGGTCAGGCCGGTATCGACGCCGACGACTATTTCTGCGCCCGCAATTAAGCCTGCGGCAGCTTTAATAGTTAATTTAGGCGGCACGATGGCATGCGTTATTGCCGCAGCAATGCGTTCAGCGCGGTTTTTTTCTGCCTCGCTGCCCCAAGGCAATACGCAAAATATCCTGCACTCATTTAGTTTTTTTCCTAACTCGATCCATTGCGTTTCGCGCCACTCTTTATCCGCGCGACTGGTCGCGTGTAGCAACACCACATATTTTCCCGTTGCGAGCCAATCGGCTTGCAACGGAGGCGAAGCCACGCCATAATTAATCAATAAATTATCAATATAATCAAATGCTTGTGATGATAGTACGCGATTGCGGGCGACTGCATGCATTTGCTTATCGACGAAATATTTTTGGTCATAAACCAGCGAAGCCAATGGCTCGCGCGCCGAAGAAAAATCGTAGCCGTATTTTTTACCTTGCGCCCAACGGGTAAGCAACGCGCTTTTAATCAAACCTTGCGTATCAAGCACGGCGTCATAAGTTTTTTGACGCAAAATTTTCTTGAAGGCGTCGATTTCAAGCCAGGTATTTTTCTGCAGGAAATTTTTACGCCAGCGCCTCAGCGCGACAGGAATCACATGATTGACTGCAGGATGCAAAGCGGGAATATCGGCAAAATTTTCTTCCACCACCCAGTCAATTTTCACGCCGGGGAAATGCACGGCCAGATCTGTTGCAACGGGCAGGTTGTGTACTACGTCGCCAAGCGACGAGGTTTTGATCAGCAGAATGTTGCGCATGGCGCATTCTAGGCGGCGAGCCGGTCGCGGGCAAGCTTGGAACGCAAAAATACGCGCTAAGCCATTGAATATTGTCATTTTCCCCTGCTTATTCCTTAGGCAAATTATGCTACAATCCGCAAGTTCTTAAGTAAGCTATGCAAAAGTAAAATCCGTGGGGAAACAGCAATGATCCAGGCTTCAGCAAAAAAATGGTTATCGAAAACTATCTGGGCGGCCATGTCGCTGACATTTTCCTGTTCAGTAGTGGCGCAACAGCCGGGCGTGCTTACCGTGCCCAGCCAACCCCAACAAGCAACTGAACGCGGCGTTGCCCCGGCTCCGGTACTGACCGTTACGCCAATCACGCCAACTATTCGCAGCAAAGCGATGCCAAGAGAAGGTGGCGCAGCAAGCAAAGAAAAAAAATTGGGCGAACGTTTTTCTCATGACAATGATGCGGAACTCAGCCCACCGGAACAAAATGAATTCCAGCAATTTGTTAAAGAATCACTGGGTAAGGAATTACCACTTTATGGCTACGATTTGTTTCGCGGTGCGCCGAGCACCTTCGCGCCGGTCGAGGACATTCCGGTCACGCCCGATTACGTCGTCGGCCCCGGAGATGAACTGGAAGTGCGCGCATGGGGACAAATCGATGTCGATTACCGCGCCACGGTTGATCGCACCGGCAATGTCTATATCCCGAAAATCGGCAACATCAAAGTCGGCGGATTAAAATATCAGGAGTTACCCGAATATTTAAAAACCGTGGTCGGTCGCACCTATCGCGGCTTTGATCTCAGCGTCAATCTTGGCCGCTTGCGCTCAGTGCAAGTTTTCGTTGTCGGCCAAGCCAAGCGACCCGGCAACTACACCGTAAGTTCACTTTCCACCTTGGTCAACGCTCTATTCGCATCCGGCGGGCCCACCGGAAAAGGCTCGATGCGCCGCATCCAGCTCAAGCGCGGCAACCAAATCATTACTGAATTCGATATTTACGATTTGTTAATCAAGGGGGATAAATCCAGAGATGTCCCGCTGAAACAAGGCGATGTAATTTACGTTCCACCAGTCGGCCCTCTGGTGGCGGTCGGCGGTAGCGTAAATGTGCCGGGGATATTTGAATTAAAAAACCAAGCCAGCCTTGGCGAAGTTATTGAATACGCCGGCGGCTTGGCGACGACTGCCAGCGGAAAGAAAACCACGATAGAGCGCATAGAAGATAGACGCGTACGCAAAGTCGATGAATTTACCCTCGATCAAGCCGGTTTATCGCGCGCGCTGAAAGACGGCGATCTGGTCAATATTTTGCCGCTGTCGCCGCGCATCGAAAACGCCGTGACTTTGCGCGGGAATGTGAATCAGCCGATGCGCTTTCCTTGGCGCGAAGGTCTGCGT
>JBEEJL010000314.1:0-3307 GCA_041169175.1 Pseudomonadota bacterium
ACATCGGCATCCGTATCGAAGACGACGTGCTCGTCACCAAAACCGGCAACCGCGTGTTGACCGACCAAGCGCCGAAAAAAGTGAAAGATATTGAAGCGTGGATGGCGGCTGCATAAACCAATAGTGCGGAGTCACAAGATTTGGTAAAAATGCTATGATTTTCTTATGTCCCCAACCGTTTTCCGCAAAGGCGCTTTTCGTTTCTTTTTCTTTTCGCGCGAAGAGCGGCGAATGCATATTCATGTGTCGCACACGGATGGAGAAGCCAAGTATTGGCTGGAGCCGGAAATTGAACTGGCAATGAATCAGGGACTTTCGCAAACGCAATTGAAAGAAGCCTTGTCTTTAGTTAAACAGCATCAAGAGGAGATTAGTCATGCCTGGCGCACCCACTTTGGAAATTGAAGTTTCGCTGGCGACAAATAAGGGTTTTTGGCTTCTCCTGGAAAACGAGGAATTGTTTGTTCCATATTCCGAGTTCCCTTGGTTTAAGCAAGCAACCATGGAGCAAATAACCACAGTGGAAAGACCCAGCGCTAACCATCTATATTGGCCGTTACTGGATGTGGATTTGTCTATTGAGTCAGTTCGTCATCCTGCTTCTTTCCCGTTAATTTCAAAAACAAATTCGTCATCCAAGCGGAACGGATAGCGTTTGTTGTCCATACAAAGTAGGGCGTCAATGAACGCAGTGAATTGCGCCGTATGCAATGATTGAATCAACAGCAAATTATGGAATTAGCTTGATTTTTGAAATTACCATTCGGTGCAATTCGCTTTACTCATTGCACCCTACAACGGCAGAGTTTTTTCAAATTACAGATGAGTATTAATTCAGACATTCTTATAGTCGGCGGAGGACCTATCGGTGCGGCGTTTGCGCTGGCGCTGGGGCATAGCGGGCTTGACGTCACTTTGCTTGAAGCGCGCGATGCACCTTCGACTGAGACGCGCACGCTGGCTTTGTCTTACGGCAGTAAATTTTTACTGGAGAAATTCGGAGCGTGGCCGGATGCGGCGACGCCGATTACGGCGATTCATGTTTCCGAGCGTGGATCGTTTGGACGCACTTTGCTCAAGGCGGACGAGCTGGATGTGCCTGCTCTGGGTTATGTGCTGACTTATTCAGCATTGCAGGCTGCACTTGATGAGGCGTTGAAAGCGACGGGTATCAAGGTATTGCGCGGCGCGCGGGCGGAAAAAATCTCGACTGGCGTTGATCAAGCGACTGTCACGTTTACGCAAAATAATTCTACGCAAAATATTCACAGCAAACTGTTGGTTCTCGCCGACGGTGGAAATTTGTTGTCTATGATTCCAGGTGTTGAGTTGGAAGAAAAAGAGTATGGCCAGCAGGCGATACTGGCGCGGGTGAAAACCGAATTGCCGCACCATCATCTGGCTTACGAGCGCTTTACACCCAGCGGCCCGGCGGCGTTGTTGCCGTTTGAAGATCGTTATTCGCTGGTGTGGACTGAATCGCCGAAGGAAGTTTTGCGCTTGCTCGGATTAAGCGACGCAGATTTTCTGCAAGAGTTACATCAACATTTTGGCGATCGCCAAGGTCGCTTTACTGAGGTGTCGATCAGAAAAGGTTTTCCGCTGACATTACGTTACGCCAAATCGGCTATCGCGCAACGTGTGGCGCTGATCGGTAATGCAGCACAAGCTTTGCATCCGGTCGCGGGTCAGGGTTTTAATTTGGGCATGCGCGATGCGGATGCCTTGGCGAAAATTATTCTTTCAACTGAAAAAAATAGTTTGGGTAGTGATGCGATGCTCACCCAATTCGCTGATGCACGCAAACAAGATAAGACACGCGGCATTGATTTCACCGATAAACTGGTTAATATATTTTCTAATAAAAACAATATGTTACGTATTGCTCGCTCTAGTGGTTTGGCGCTGATGGATTTACTGCCGCCCGCGCGAAAAATGCTGACGCGCAAAATGATTTTCGGTGCGAGTGCGAAATGAGTGAGCTGATAAAAACTGATGTGATCATTGTTGGCGCCGGCCTGGTCGGCGCGTCGCTCGCGTTAGCGTTGAAAGAAGCGCGCGTGTCGGTAGTGTTGATTGAAACGAAACCACCTGCACCAGCGCCGCAAGATGACAGTTGGGATAATCGCGTCTATGCCATCAACCCCGGCAGCGAACATTTTTTGCGTGAGCTTGGTGTGTGGCAAATGCTGGATGAATCACGTTGCGCGCCGATAGAGGCGATGGAGGTGTGGGGCGACGATAGTGAAGCGGAAATTGATTTTACTGCGCAGGATGCGAACCAAACTTCGCTCGGGCACATTGTCGAAAACCGGCAACTGCAAAACGTGTTGTGGCACACGCTGCAACATCAATCTCATGTGCGTGTGATTTCTCCAGCGCAATGTGTGTCGCTAGTCTTATCAGACAATCAAAGCAAACTTATTCTCGCTGACGGAACTGAAATTCACGCATCGCTGATTGTCGGGGCAGATGGCGCGGATTCATGGGTGCGCGAACAAGCTGGCATGGAATCATCCGGTAAGTCGTATAACCAGTCTGGCGTGGTAGCGAATTTTTTCTGTGAAAGCCCCCACGGCAACATTGCGCGCCAATGGTTTGATGGCTCGTCTGTGCTGGCCTGGTTGCCTATGCAGGGGAACCATATATCGATGGTCTGGTCTCTTCCACTGCAGCAAGCACATGAGTTGATGCAATGTGATGAAACGACGCTGTGTGAAAAGGTCGCCGAAGCCGGGCATCATGGCTTGGGAAAATTAGAATTAATTACGCCGCCAGCTTCGTTTCCTTTACGTTTGTTGCAGGTAAAGCAGCAAGTGAAGCCAAATGTTGCTTTAGTTGGCGACGCCGCTCATGCGGTGCATCCATTAGCTGGGCAGGGTGTGAATCTGGGGTTTCAAGATGTGCGTGTTTTGGCCCAAGTTCTCCAAGGTCGGGCAGAGCATCAAAGTTGTGGCGATTATCACTTATTGCGACGTTTTGAGCGCGCGCGCAAGGAAGATATACTGGCGATGCAGTGGACCACTGACGGCTTGCAACAATTGTTTTCCCTGCAGAATGGACTGGCGAAGACGATACGTAACAAGGGCTTGGCCCTGACCAACCGTCAAGGCTGGCTGAAAAGACAACTCATACGCCATGCAGTACGTTAGACTATTGTGAAATTTGCGGGCTGATTGGCCGACTAACTCTTAATTTATCAGGACACGACAATGCAATTCAAACTGAATTCTGCGCTGAAATTTTTCTCTATTACCGCTGCATTATTGCTGACTGCGTCAGTTCATGCTCAGGATCTGACGCAGTC
>JBEEJL010000315.1:0-4507 GCA_041169175.1 Pseudomonadota bacterium
ATCACCAGTCGGTCGATGCCGATACCTTCGCCCGCTGTCGGCGGCAGGCCGTGTTCGAGTGCCAATATATATTCTGCATCGTAGTGCATCGCTTCGGCGTCGCCCGCATCTTTTTGTACTACTTGCTCCTTGAAGCGCGCGGCTTGGTCTTCTGCGTCGTTCAATTCAGAGAAACCGTTGGCGATTTCGCGACCGACGATAAATAATTCAAAGCGGTCGGTGGTTTCCGGTGTGTGGTCGTTGCGGCGCGCGAGTGGCGATACTTCGGCCGGGTAGTCGATGATGAAGGTCGGTTCCCACAATAGCGATTCTGCCGTCGCTTCAAACAACGACAACTGCAATCCGCCGATGCCATCGGTCGGTTTGTATTTTTCGCCGAGGCGGGTGATTTCCGCTATGAGAAATGCACGGTCGCCGAGTTGCGCGTCGGTGTAATGCGGGAAATATTTTTTGATCGCGCCGGTAATCGTTAAGCGCTCAAATGGTTTGCCCAAGTCGAGCGGTTTACCGGCGTAACTGATTTGCGTCGTACCCAAACATTTCTGCGCCACTTCGCGGAACATGGCTTCGGTTAAATCCATCAGATATTGGTAGTCGCGATACGCTTCGTAAAATTCCAGCATGGTGAATTCGGGATTGTGGCGCACCGACATGCCTTCGTTGCGGAAATTGCGATTGATCTCGAATACTTTTTCCATGCCGCCCACCACGAGGCGCTTGAGATACAGCTCCGGCGCGATACGCATGAACATTTCCATGTCGAGCGCGTTGTGGTGCGTCTTGAAGGGCTTCGCTGCTGCGCCGCCGGGAATCGGATGCATCATCGGCGTCTCGACTTCGAGGTAGCCGCGTTCAACGAGAAACTCGCGTATCGCCTGAATGATTTTCGAGCGCGTAGCAAACACTTTGCGCGCGCCTTCGTTGGTAATTAAATCCAGATAACGCTGACGATATTTTTGCTCTTGATCGGCAAGGCCGTGGAATTTTTCCGGCAGAGGGCGCAAGGCTTTCGATAGCAAACGCACTTTGGTCGCGCGAATCGACAACTCGCCGGTTTTAGTTTTGAACAACGTGCCTTCCGCGCCGAGAATATCGCCGAGGTCATAATGTTTGAACGCTTCGTGTTCCGCTTCGCCAGTGATGTCGTTACTGATGTAAAGCTGAATCTGTCCGCCCATGTCTTGCACCGTGGCGAAACTCGCTTTGCCCATCACACGTTTTAACATCATGCGACCCGCGACAGAAACCTGCACCGGCGTCGCTTCCAAATCTTCTTTGGATTTGTCGCCGTATTGTTTCGTCAGAGCATCGGCGTAATGTTTGCGATCAAAATCATTCGGAAACGCGTTGCCAACTTTGCGCATCACATTCAGTTTCGCGCGGCGTTCTTCGATGATTTGATTGGTGTCGGGGAAGTCTTTTGGATCGATCATGATTATTATCTAACTATTTGATTAAATTAAAGAATTTATACGCCTTGTTTCAGCGATGCGGAGATGAAATCGTCAAGTAAATCGCCATCAAGCACACCCTGAGTGTTACCGACTTCATAGTTGGTGCGCAAGTCTTTGATGCGCGATTGGTCGAGCACATACGAGCGAATTTGATGTCCCCAGCCAATGTCGGTTTTGCTGTCTTCGAGTTTTTGTTGCGCGTCCTGGCGTTTGCGCAATTCGAGTTCATACAATTTTGATTTCAACATCGCCATCGCTTCGGCGCGGTTGCGGTGTTGCGATCTATCATTTTGGCATTGCACCACAATGCCGGTCGGGTTATGCGTAATACGAATCGCCGAATCGGTTTTGTTAATATGCTGGCCGCCCGCGCCGGAAGCGCGGAAAGTATCGACGCGCAAATCCGCCGGGTTGATATCGACTTCGATCGAGTCATCGACTTCAGGATAAACAAACACGCTGGCAAACGAAGTATGACGACGATTGCCCGAATCGAACGGCGACTTGCGCACCAAACGATGCACGCCGACTTCGGTACGCAAAAATCCGTAAGCGTAATCACCGGTGATTTTTAGCGACGCGCTTTTGATGCCGGCTACTTCACCGTCCGAGCGTTCCAGCACTTCGACTTTGAAACCCTTGCGCTCGCAGTAGCGCATATACATGCGCTCCAGCATCGATGCCCAATCCTGCGCCTCGGTACCGCCAGAGCCAGCCTGAATGTCGATAAATGAATTGTTCGGATCCATCGGATTAGAAAACATGCGACGAAATTCCATGTCTTCCACGATGGCGGAAAGTTTATGCAAATCGCTCTCGACGCTAATCAAAGTCGCGTCGTCATTTTCCTCGCGACCCATGGTGAAAATTTCCTGCGCGTCAGACAGGCCGCTGGTCAATTTCTCCAGGGTGGTGACGGTTGAATCGAGTAATTTTTTTTCCTTGCCCAGCTCCTGCCCGCGCTTCGCGTCGTTCCAGATAGCCGGGTCTTCCGCCAAGCGGCTGACTTCGATCAGCCGTTCTTTTTTTGTATCGAAGTCAAAGATACCTCCGCAACTCAGCCGCGCGGGTATTCATGTCGGTAAGTTGGTTGGCAATGAGGTTTAAGCGTTCGGCTTCCATGGAGTGCATTTCGTTGGATTGATTTAATGCGTGATTATAGCAGGAAGGGTGATTTGTAGGATGTGCTGAGGTTCGAAGTGCATCGTTCGTGATGCAGAGAAGCTGGACTTATCAGTGCCAGCCTACATGACTGTCATCCTGAGCGATAGCGAAGGATCTGCTGCTAAGCGGGTAAAATCAAAAGCGAAAAGCAGATCCTTCGCTATCGCTCAGGATGACAAGCTCCTTCCCCCTTGACGGGGGAAGGTTAGGATGGGGATGAATGTTGGCCGTTGGTGAGCTGATAATTTCGAGCTTCAAGTAAGTTTGCCGGGGGTGATGGCCGCGCCACAGTGGGCAGAGCCTCGGTGCGGGCGCAGCCATCGGAGCATTGTTCACCACTTCATTTATTGCGGCCAACCGCTGCACCGTTCCCGCCCCTCGCTGCGCGTCCCGATGAACGGTGCGCCCCGGCGGCTTTCACTTTTTTGCTTCGCCAAAAAAGTAAGCAAAAAAGGCGAACCCGCCGCACTGCTTTTTGTTTTTTGGTTTTTTTTGTCGCTGATATTCCTGTTGTGAATCGGGCGGCGAGAAAACTCGCTGTCGCTTTCATTTGAAAGCTGCGACACCGAGTAGCTCAGACAGGTTCTCGCCGACGACCCCCGACTCATAACGAAAATATCAGCGGCGCAGAAGTGTAGCCATTTCTCTCTTCGAAAAATCAATGGTGGTGTAATGGTGTTTCGTAGCGTGCGCACTGCGCACTGCGCACGAAGAACGTTCATGCGGGGATTGAGCGTTGTGCTCGTACGAGCATTTTCGTGCGCAGAGCGCACGCTACGCAGCAGCCCAATGCTCCACAATCAACTGCAAAGTCTGATTGCCATTATATTCATTTACAGACAATCGATAAGTCGCACGAATCTGGTCGGGCAGCGGATCAGCATAAGAAAACAACATTGCCTCAAAAGTGATGCGGTCTTTTTGCAATTTGAGTTTGAGGTGTTTTTCGCCGACTATGCGTTGTGATTCGACTTTGAATATGTCGCAAAATACCGGTGCGGGAAAGCCTTGTCCCCAGACTTGGCTTTCGATTTCCTGCGCGAGTTGCATCGAGGTTTCTTTGGTTGGTAGCTCGCCATCGGTTTCGATGGTTTTGGTTAGGTCGGCGGGGGAGAGCAGGGTTTGTAGGGCGGCTTCAAATGCTGTTTGGAATTTTTCAAAATCGGGTTCGCGTATCGTCAAGCCCGCAGCCATCGCGTGTCCGCCGAATTTCAGAATTAAATCAGGATGTTTTTTCGAGACTAAATCGAGTGCATCGCGCAAATGCAAGCCGTGAATCGAGCGACCGGAGCCTTTGATTTCATCATTCATGCCCTTGGCGAATGCGATGACGGGGCGATGATATTTATCCTTGATGCGCGAGGCCAAAATGCCAATGACACCTTGATGCCAGCTCTCCTCGTAAAGACAAATACTAAACATCAACGCCGTTTTTTCATCCCTCATCCCTCCGCCCTCATCCCTTGAAGGATCGCCGACATCGAGCTTGTCCAGAATCGTCATCGCCGACTCCTGCATGCCCGCTTCGATATCGCGTCGTTCACGATTCAATGAGTCGAGTTGCTGCGCGAGTTGCAGCGCGCGCGGCATATCGTCGGTGATCAATGTCTCGATACCGAGCGACATATCGTTCAAGCGTCCTGCTGCATTCAAGCGCGGACCAACCATAAAGCCCAAGTCATAGGTGCCCGTGCGTCGCGCATCGCGACGCGCGACTTGTAACAAAGCTTGTACGCCCGCGCAAGCACGACCGGCGCGTATGCGTTTCAAGCCTTCGCTGACCAGTATGCGGTTATTGCCGTCGAGTTTGACCACGTCGGCCACGGTGCCGAGCGCGACTAAATCGAGCAGGGTAGCCATGTTGAAGGATGAAGGATGAGGCGCTTCTA
>JBEEJL010000316.1:0-3133 GCA_041169175.1 Pseudomonadota bacterium
CAATAGTAAAAGAAGTTATTCCTTCCAGCGCGAAATTCCACAGTTTCCAATAATTGAATTTGGTTTCGCCAGCGATGCGCGGATCGCGTTCATAGTCCAGCGCAATTTGCTTATAGCCAACCCAGGCAAACAAACCTTTCATAAAACGGTGTTGTTCGCGTAATTGCAATAGGCTATCGACCGAGCGACGATTCATCAGGCGGAAGTCACCCGTATCGGCGGGAATCTGCACTCTGCTGACTTTTTGAATCAAACGATAAAACGCCGAAGCCGTAGCTTTTTTCAGCCAGGTTTCGCCGCTGCGTGAGGTACGCCGTGCATAGATTACATCGTAGCCTTCGCGCCACAGAGCCACCATCTGCGTAATCAATTCTGGCGGATCTTGTAAATCGGCGTCGATGATGACGACCGCGTCGCCTTGGGCATAATCCAGCCCGGCCGTCATCGCGGCTTCTTTGCCGAAATTACGGCTAAGCTCAATGCTCGCTGCACGCGGATCTTCTGCGCACAAGCGATCAATTATTTTCTGCGTGTCGTCGCGGCTGCCGTCGTTGACATAAATAACTTCGCAACGTAAATCGAGTTGATCGAAAACGGCAGATAGTCGGCGATGAAATTCCGGTAGTGCTTCGGCCTCGTTATAGGCCGGTACAATGACCGATAGCATGTCGGTTGATTTCATATTTTTAGTCTCCACCAAAAGTCCAGCGCCGGTTCGCTGCAAAATTCCATAGCAGCACAATTATTGTCGCCGCTGCCTGCGCCAGCAAGTAATGCCATTGCATGCGATTGAGCACGAATACAATCAATGTATTGAGTGCCAAGCCGGCAAGTGCTACGAAAAAAAATTTAGTCATCGCTTGACGATGGGGCATGTCGCTGTTAAAAGTGTAATGATAATTCAGCCAGTAGTTTATCAGCGCGCCAACAACAAAACCTGCTGCACTGGCGGCAATAATGTTTAGTCCAGCCTGGACCAGCGCGATATACAAGAGGTAATGTCCTGCCGTGCCGATCGCGCCGACGCCGGCATAATGCACGAACTGCTTGGCGGTGGACCGCGTGGGATTTACTTCAGTATCCACATGCCCACCTTTATAGTTCCTGATTCGTAAAAACTTTTCCATTGGTAGTAGCTGCCGATTTGGCTTTGAATCAAATCGCGCGCTTCAGGTTTTTTCGCTTGGTCGGTGCCGCCCCATACGATGTATTGGACACGGTTTTGCTGCAGCCAGCCGAGCGCATCGGTTTTCTCACCGGCATAAAATTTGCGCTGTTCTTCCTGCTGCGCACGCGCGTGAGATGACGGACCGCGCCAGGTCACAACATGGTCGGCCCAGCCTTGCATCGACGGTTTGGCGGAAAATAGCGCAATCGTCGTGGAGTTGCTGTACGAACCGCGTTCGCTGCTTTCCAACACTATGCCATCCGGTGCGGCGCGTAGATAACGGATCATGTCTTTGATCGTGCCGTCGCGCGTCAGCCATTCGTGGCCATGCAGTTTGACGCCGCTTTGTTTGCCGACTAGCCACCAGTCGCGCGCCAAATCGACGCTGTAAGTGCAGAGTAAAAGTAATGTAGCCGTAGTGGCGTAACGGATAAATTTATTGCTAGAGGCGATAGTCATGCTGCCGACACCGACTATGCCTAGGGCATATATCCAGCCCCACCATTTCATAGTCGAGTTGGTGCGTACGAATTTACCGCCGCTCGGGTCGTCGGCATAAAAAAACTCCGAGAAGAAAAGCATTGCGCCCATACCCAGTGCCAGATAGAACGCCAGCTCACGGGTTTTTTTCTGTATGCAGCCGAGCATACATAGCAACATCAGCGGCCAGTGCTGGAGGATGAAACGAAGCAAAGGTGTGTGGTCCTGCCACTCGACCCAGCGAATCGGTGTGTTCTGCGCTTGCGCGGCAAAATCAATCAGAAAGGGAAAGATGAGTAAAAAGCCGCCACCTACACCGGCAGCTAATGCCATCCAGTGGGTGGTGTTTTCCGAGCGATAGCGATAGCCAGCCCAAAGTAATAGCAGCATTCCCTGCAGAGGAAATATCCAGGTATTGGTAATCATCATCGCGGCTAAAGTCACGCCTAGCGCCAGCAGTAGTAAAGATTGCGGCTCTGTTGATGCATTTTTGGGCGCTGCATTTTTAGTCGGCTTAGTCTCCAGCGCGGCAAATAATGCCAGCGTCAACATAAGCAGGAAAAAGCCGCCAAGGGCAGGATGATAGTCACCTAGATACATCAAGTAACTGAAATTTTCCGCCGGTATATCGCGCAATTCAAAACCGGCAGGCAAATTAGTCTGCTTGGGAAACAGGGTATCCGCCAGAGGCGTATTCAAAAATTCATCATAGCTGCCAGTAAAGCGCATACTGGCCCATAGATCGACACGATGGCCTAATTTTTGTTCATCGAAAAGTAGATGCACCAGCGGCGATACGCCGGTGCCGCCGACGACAAAAGCCAGCAATACCAATATTTTTGCTGCAGGTTTGCGACAGAAATGCGCGATAAAAAACCAGGCGCAGCTAATCGATAGCGCCATCAAGACACAAAAACCTAGGTTATAAGCAGTGCCGCCATCGAGGCCAAAAATTCGCGCCATCAAAGCGGCGGCGTAGTGTTGAAAGGCATAATAAAAATTGAAAGATTGCGGCGGTAACCAATAATCCAGCGGCGGTAAAGTCGAGCCGGGTAAATAATTAGTGATGAAATATAAGTCGGTGACGCGCTCTGAGCTGGGATAAATGTCGGGGAATGAACCGCGCCAGAGCAGCGCGTAGCAAAAGCCGGCCACAAATACGATTTCGGTAGCGTAAAATTTTTTCCAATCGGCTTTTTGGCGGTAAAGCAGATAAAGCGACGCGATGGTAGTAATCGGCCACAACCAGGTCAGCTTGCCCAGACCAAAAAAATGTTCGATGAAAAATAAACCAAGACAAAAGAACAGCACGCCAATCGCTTTAGCCAGCGCATAGTGAGGCACCCATCGCGTCACGAGCGTGGCGAGTCCGACCAGATTGATCAGGATAAGAACAATATTCAGACTGAGCAGAATGAGATACATCGAACAATACTCGTTGTTTATAATCGGTTTTTTGTTGCCAAGCTTAGAATGCCTGAGCCA
>JBEEJL010000317.1:0-5013 GCA_041169175.1 Pseudomonadota bacterium
CCCAACGCAAACTCAGTTGCATCGACTCACGCGCGGTTTTTTCGTCGGCCGGATACGGCGTGCATTCATCGAAAATCATCACGATGTCGGAGTTCAATACTTTTTGAATCCGCATCGATTCTTCCGGCGTGAGAAATAATTTATCGCCATTCACCGGTGACTGGAACGCCACGCCTTCTTCGGAAATTTTGCGCAACTCGCCCAAACTGAAAACTTGGAAGCCGCCGCTATCGGTGAGTATCGGTTTATTCCAGCCCATGAAGCGATGCAAACCGCCGTGCGCTTCAATCGCGTCCAGGCCTGGCCGCAGCCACAAATGAAATGTGTTGCCGAGAACTATTTCCGCGCCGATTTCTTTCAATTCCAACGGCGACATGGCCTTCACCGTGCCGTAAGTACCGACTGGCATGAACGAAGGCGTTTCAACTGTGCCGTGCGGCAGCGAGATCGTCCCGCGCCGCGCCGCGCCGGAAGTGTTATGCAGAGTAAATTTCATGGCGCGAAGATCGATTGCAATAGCTTGCGCATATCAGGGGGCACTTGAGCGGGCTTGCGCGTCACGCGATCTACATACACATGCACCAGATGCCCTTGCGCGCAGGCGATGTTATCGTGATTACGGAAAATGCCGATTTCATAATCCACACTGCTGTTTCCAAGTTTTCCGACACGTAAGCCAGCATGGATTTCGTCAGGATAAGTCACCGGCGAAAAATAATTGCAGTGCGTTTCCACGACTAAACCTATTGACGCGCCTTTATGAATATCCAGCACATGGTTTTGAATCAAAAACGTATTCACCACCGTGTCGAACCAGGTGTAATACACCGTATTGTTCACATGGCCGTAAGCGTCGTTGTCGAGCCAACGCGTGGTAATAGTTTGAAAATGCCGATAAGCGGCGCGGGTATGCGGAACGGGTTTTGCCATGACTTACTCAGAATTGTTTATCGCACATCATACCAAAAGCGTTGCTATATTTACGCATGAAAAAGCAGATTCTTCGGGTTAAGCCCCCAGAATCACAGATAGAAGTTTGTCATCCTGAGTGAAACGAAGGATCTGCTGCTACGCTGCAAGAATTTTCATCTGACCTATTTCTGTCGCTCAATCAACATCGCATCACCATAACTAAAAAAACGGTAACGTTGCGCAATCGCGTCGACATAAGCGCGGCGAATATTGTCCACGCCAGCAAACGCCGACACCAGCATCAGCAAGGTCGATTTGGGTAAATGAAAATTAGTGAGCAAGCGATTAACCACTTTGAATTGAAAACCCGGGGTAATAAAAATATTAGTCTCGCCGACGCCAGCGGTTAATTTTCCGTGCTTCAACGCCGAGCCTTCGAGCGCGCGCAAGCTGGTGGTGCCCACCGCGATTAATTTTTTATCTATTTGATTACATTGAATAATTTTATCAACGGTGATTTGCGGAATTTCGTACCATTCACTGTGCATTTTATGTTCGGCAACATTTTCTACGCGTACCGGCAGAAATGTTCCCGCACCGACATGCAAAGTCACATAGGCAATCTCAACACCTTTTTGTTTCAGCGCCGCCATCATCGCGTCATCAAAATGCAAACCTGCCGTCGGCGCAGCAACAGCACCCGGCTCGCGCGCGAACACGGTTTGATAACGCTCATCATCGGCTTGGTCGGCGGCGTGGGTAATATAGGGCGGCAACGGCAACGCGCCGTATTTTTCCAGCAAGGCAAAAACCGTTTCGCTGGAATCAAAACGCAAATGAAACAAATCATCAATACGGCCGACGACTTTCACATCAAACGCATCGGCCAAACGAAATACACTTCCCGGCAACGGTGATTTACTCGAGCGGATCAACGCCAACACTTCATGCTCGTTGATCACACGCTCGATCATTACCTCAACTTTGCCGCCGGTAGATTTTTCGCCGAACAGCCGAGCCTTGATCACACGCGTATCGTTAAACACCATCACGTCGCCCACGTTAACGTGCTCAAGCAAATCGCGGAACTGAAGATGATGCAATTGATTCGCGCCATCAAGCTGCAACAAGCGGCTCGCCCCGCGCACGGCGGGAGGAAATTGCGCAACCAATTCAGGCGGCAAAAAATAATCGAAGTCGTCGGTACGCATGATGGCAAGATAAATTTGAGTGCGGAATCATATCATTGTCAGAGCAAAATTCACCTGCAGCTATTTAATCTAGCTACAATGGGCTTCGTTTAAATAATAGGTTCAATAATGATAAACGCTGTTGCATGGTTCATATTCGCTCTCGGCATAGGTCATATTATTTATGGGCTAATTAAATTCAAATCCCCTGTTGCTGATGCTATTTCTGCCGTCTTCATAGGGAAATTTTACGCCCCAGAAATCAGACGCACTGCGTTTTGGTTTCTTATTTTTGGCCCTTTATTCATGCTTGCCGGGCATGTCGCCATCCATGCTGTGTCTGTCGGCGACCTCGCCCTACTCAAAATTCTCGGCATTTATTCTTTCGTCACAGCCGCCATCGGTGTCGCTGCATTTCCTAAATCACCCTTTTGGGCCGCCCTTATCGCCTCGCCTTTTCTTATCGCTGCGGGTTATGGCTTAATATAACAGCCAGTAAATAAAGATAAACGATGAAATCAAAAGTCGCTGCTATCGACGTTCCAAGCAATAGCGAAATTAGCCGCCATGTTGCTGGGGCGTATTTCTACGACAGCTACGAATTGCCCATCACATCTGCGTCTAAATCCGCGCTCGAAATTTATCTCGGCGTCGTGGCCAAAACGCCGCAATGGGTCAATACGCTGATGTCGATTCGTAATCGCGCAGTGACGCTCGTTGGTCTGAAGAATTTGGGCAATCTGTCCGACATCAAGCCATCTAAATCTGCGGGTGACTACAAAGTAGGCGACCGCATCGGGATTTTTTCTTTGCTGTTTCTCAGCGAGAACGAAATCATTTTAGGTGATTCGGACAAACACCTCGAAGCTAGAGTCTCGATTTGCAAAATCCAAGAAGGAACGCGCCATTCGGTGGCGGTTTCTACTGTGGTACATATTCATAACATGCTGGGTCGAGTCTATTTATTTTTTGTTGTGCCGGTTCACAAGATTATTGTTCCGGCGATGTTGAAAAAAATCGCGAGCAACACTTCTAGCGCATAAGCCATCGAACGAGCATAATTATGGCTCGTCAATAAGAGACCAATGCCATGATCAAAGTCTATCAATTCGCGCCCGCCTTTGGCCTGCCCAACGCCAGTCCTTTTTGCATGAAGCTGGAAAATTATTTGCGCATGAGCGCGATACCGTTCGAGATTTCGCCACCGGCCATGAGCGATTTCAACAAAGCGCCCAAGGGTAAAATGCCCTACATCAATGACGGTGGGAAAATCGTCGCCGATTCATCGTTTATTATTGATTACCTCAAAACGACTTACGGCGACAAACTGGACGGCTGGCTGAGCGCGGAACAAAAAGCCGTCGCGCTCGCGTTCCAGCGTTTGATGGAAGAAAATCTTTATTGGACCGTTGTCCATACGCGCTGGGCGAATCCCGAAGGATGGGCGCTGACCAAAGCCGCTTTTTTCGCCGACATGCCGGTGCCACTGAAATGGTTTGTGCCTACCTTGGGAAGACGTGGGTTACTCAAAGCCATGCACGGTCACGGCATGGGTCGCCACAGCGCTGAGGAAATCCACGCTATCGGCAAACGCGACATTACCGCGCTGGCAGATTTTCTCGGCGACAAAACTTATTTTATGGGCAACGAACCATGCTCGCTCGACGCAACGGCCTATGCTTTTCTAGCTAACCTTGTGCGGAGCCCGGTGGAATCGCCGTTGAAACAACATGCTAAGCAGTATCCGCAACTAGAAAAATACTGTGAGCGGATGCGCAGCCGTTATTACGCCTAAACTGGAACCTTGCCGAATGACCACAATTCGCGGATAATCCGTTCCTCACCTAGCAGGTTGTCGGACTTAAGGAATCGTAGCGAAAAATGAGCTGGGCGAGGGCAGCTTTTCAAGCCAATGGCTATTCCCTTGGCGATGGAAAGCGGGAAAATATGAACCGGCCAGATCATTTTGTAGCAGATTCCTTAAGTCCGACAACCTGCAAAGCCGGGGTGGCGGAACTGGTAGACGCGCTGGACTCAAAATCCAGTGTTGGCAACAACGTGAGGGTTCGAGTCCCTCCCCCGGCACCAAGAATATTTCAGATCAAGCTTTTCGCAATGCCGATTCGACTTCGGCTCTAAACACCATCAACATAACAAATCGCCTCCCTTTCAAGGGGAGGGTTAGGGTGGGGATGGGTGCTGCATTCCAATCGACACCCATCCCCCTCCTAGCCTCCCCCTCGAAGGGGGAGGGACTTTCGCTTGCAAGTGCAATTGCGTTGGCTGAAAATGTGCGCCTACAATCTCTCAACAGTATTTCTCGAACCAACCCAAACCTTCCTGCGTCGATGTTTTCGGTTTGTATTCGCAGCCTACCCAGCCTTGGTAACGCAATTCGTCCAATAGCTTAAAAATTTTGCTGTAATCAATGTCGCCTTGATCCGGCTCGTGTCGGCCCGGCACATTGGCGATTTGGATATGGCCGACGTGCGCTAAGTAGCGGCGGATATTCGCTTCGAGGTTTTCGCCCATCATTTGCATGTGATAAATATCCATTTGCATGTTGATATTCGGCGCGCCGACTTCCTGGCAAATGGCGAAGGCTTCGGCTTGCGTGTTAAGAAAATAGCCGGGCATGTCTTGCGTGTTGATCGGCTCGATTAGTAAGGTGAGCTTGTGCTTCGCCAATTCACTCGCGGCGTATTTCAAATTGCTGATATACGTTTTTCTTAACGCTTGTTTATCACTTCCTGCCGGTGCAATACCAGCAAGCGCATGGATGCGCGGACACGCTAAAGCAGTGGCATAGTCAATCGCCATCGCTACGCCGTCGGCAAATTCTTTTTCGCGCCCAGACAAAATAGCGATGCCGCGCTCACCTGCATTCCAATCACCCGGCGGCATATTGAAT
>JBEEJL010000318.1:0-3475 GCA_041169175.1 Pseudomonadota bacterium
GTTTTTACTTGTCGAACAGATTATTAACGCGTTGCCGGAATCCAGCCAAAGTGAAAGCCGAGCACGAGCAGTAAAAAAATACTCATAGAAAATACCACGCGATAAGTCAGCGCTTTCACTGCGCGTTTTGAATTACCCTTGTCTTTCATGACGAAATACAAACCACTGAACAGGCTTGCCACCACCATGAATAAAAGTATCACGACAACGATTTTCATTTTTTACAGCTCCTTAATTATTACCAGTGTAGTCGCGCGCTAAGACTTTGTCAGTATGCAAATCGCATCATTTTATTTCACGCCCAAATGGATTCCGACTGTAGCAGCGATCGCAGCGATGGCGTTGACTGCTTCGTTAGGCCAATGGCAGCTCAATCGGGCTAACGAAAAACTCGCTCTGCAAAATGAATACGAAACCAAAGCCAGTCAACCTGCCGCTATTTACGATAGTAAAAATAATTCAATAAAATCAATGGTTTATAGAAACATTAAAATAACGGGTGAATTCGACACCAAGGCGGAAATATTTCTCGATAATAAATTTCACAACGACAAATCCGGCTATCACGTCATCACGCCCCTGCGCACAAACAATAACGACGTGATGTTGATTAATCGTGGCTGGGTCGCGCGCGGTAGCAATTACCGTATTATCCCGACTGTGAAAACGCCGCAAGGTTCGGTGACCATTGAAGGCATCGCCGTGCCGCCGAGTGGAAAATTTCTCGAGCTATCGACGCAAACGGTTGAAGGTAAAGTGTGGCAAAACCTGGTGCTGAGCCGTTATATAGAACAAACCAAACTTTCCGTTGCGCCATTGGTCATTCAGCAACAAAACGATACCGGCGATGGATTGCCGCGCGTGCGGGAACGTCCTGACACCGGCATTGCCAAACATCAAGGTTACGCATTCCAATGGTTTGCGCTGTGCCTCGGCATATTTATTACTTACATTGTAGTCAACACCAAGAGAACGAAAATATCATGAGCCCGCGTGCTAAATTAGTTTTGTTATTTATTTTATTTTCCTCGCCCATCGCGGCGTCGTACATCATGTTTTATTTTTATAAGCCGGATACCAGCATCAATTACGGCGAGCTAATGAAAGTTACGCTGCTGCCCGACCCGCCTTTGCAAACCGCCGACAACAAGCCGGCCAAGCTGAGCGAGATGCGCGGCAAATGGGTGATGCTCTCGGTCGATAGCGGCGCATGCGCCGAAGCCTGTGCAAATAAGCTCTATATCATGCGCCAAGTGCGCCTGGTGCAAGGCAAGCATATGGATCGCGTAGAGCGCGTCATGCTGATTGACGATGCCGCTACGCTCAACCCGCAAAGTAAAACGGAGTACGTCGATACAAATTTTTTGCGCGCACAGAATAGTGAACTGCTGCGACAATTGCCTGCAGAAAAATTGCAACGCGATCATATCTATCTGATTGATCCGCTCGGTAATCTGGTGTTGCGTTATCCGCGCGATCCGGACCCACGCAAAATAATAAAGGACTTCACGCGCTTACTCACGGTGTCAAAAATCGGTTAGTGACATGCAAACTATTTACCGCAAATTAATTCTCTTCGCCGCTTGTCTGACGTTCGGCATCGTCGTGCTCGGTGCATTCGTGCGTTTGTCCGATGCGGGCTTAGGTTGCCCTGATTGGCCCGGTTGTTATGGCCACATTGGCGTGCCCGAAGCTGCGCATGATGTGGCAAAGGCCGAGCAAGCCTTCCCCGGCAAACCGGTCGAAGCGCGCAAAGGCTGGATCGAAATGGTGCATCGCTACTTCGCCAGTAGTTTGGGATTATTCATATTAATCATTGCATTCCTCGCCTACAAAAATCGCCAAGCATTACAACAGAAAATCGGTTTGCCCTTGGGCTTGATCGGCGTGGTGATTTTTCAAGGCATGCTCGGTATGTGGACGGTGACCTTGTTGCTCAAGCCCGCCATCGTCACCGCGCATTTAATTGGCGGCATGACGCTGCTCGCGTTGCTAACGTGGCTGGCCATGCGCCAGTACGTGCAGGCAGGCAGGTCGCGTATAATGGTATCTTTGGGTTTGGCGCTGCATGGCCGAATTGCGCTGGCAGCATTGGCATGCCAGATAATTCTCGGCGGCTGGGTCAGCACTAATTACGCGGCGCTGGCGTGCCCGGATTTTCCAACTTGTAATACCAGCTTAATGCCGAAAATGGATTTTGCTAATGCGTTCCATGTGTTTCGCGAATTGGGTATGACAGCAAGCGGCGCTACGTTATCGCATGATGCATTAACCGCGATTCACTGGAGTCATCGACTCGGTGCGCTGATAGTGACTTTGGTTTTAGGTGCCCTCGCGTTACGCATGCTGAAAGTAACCGAATTGAAAAAAGCCGCGCGCATGTTGTTGTCGGTTTTAGTGCTACAAATTACTTTAGGAATCACCATTGTGTTAACCAGTTTGCCTTTGCCACTAGCCGTCATGCACAACGCGTTGGCCGCGTTGTTGTTAGTCACGCTGGTGATGATTAATTTTCGTATGACTGCCACGAAGCAAGCAACTCGATTGGCGCATAAAAAATCATGAGCAACGTTTCCATCATCGGCAAACCCGCCAATTTGTTCGCACAATTTTATGTGCTAACCAAACCGCGCGTTGTCACGCTGATTGTGTTCACCGCCATGATCGGCATGTTTCTCGCCACGCCGAAAATGGTACCGCTGCAAATTTTAATCACCGCCACGCTTGGTATTTGGTTGGTGGCCGGAGCAGCAGCAGCCATCAATTGTTTAGTCGAACAAAAAATCGACGCCAAGATGGCGCGTACGCGCGCGCGCGCCACCGCGCGCGGTGAAATCACCAACACGCAAACCCTCACGCTGTCCGCTATCCTCGGCGGCGCAGGTATGGCGCTACTCTATTTCGCCGTCAATCCACTCACCATGTGGCTCACCTTCGCCACGTTTATCGGCTACGCGATTATTTATACCGTCGTGTTAAAGCCGCTCACGCCGCAAAATATCGTCATCGGCGGTGCGTCCGGCGCGATGCCGCCGGTGTTAGGTTGGGCCGCAGTGACCGGCGATGTCACCGTGCAGGCACTGTTGTTATTCCTGATCATTTTCGCCTGGACCCCGCCGCACTTTTGGGCGCTCGCCCTGTATCGAAAAAACGAATACGCCAAAGCGGGCCTGCCGATGTTGCCCGTCACCCACGGTGATGATTTCACCAAGCTGCATGTGTTGTTCTACACGCTGATACTCACTGCTGTCACCTTGTTGCCCTTCGCCATCGGCATGAGCGGAAAAATTTATTTATTCAGCGCGTTAATTTTGGACGGAGTTTTTCTTTATTACGCCGTGCAAATTCTGCGCAACTACAGCGATGCTTTATCAAAGACAACATTCAAATTTTCCATACTTTATTTATCACTGCTATTCACAGCTTTGCTGGTCGATCACTACTTTCCATTGTGAAGTGCTCGTATCAAACTGTG
>JBEEJL010000319.1:0-5440 GCA_041169175.1 Pseudomonadota bacterium
GTTTAGTAAACGGCATCACGATTGCCATGAGAAACGCAATGATCGGCGTAATAATCGCGAGGACGAGAAAATAAAGTGCCGAGCGAATAAAAATCATGGCGCTTCCGCAATGATATGTTTAACCGCTTCGGCGAGATCGGCAAAGACAAGCGTGCCATTTGGTAAATCATTGTTTTTATTAGTTTTTTCACCTTTGCCGGTCAACACCAACATCGGCTGCGCGCCAACGGCATCCGCCGCTTGCAAATCACGCAAAGAATCGCCGACAGCAGGCACGCCGCCGAGCGACACGTTATAACGCTGCGCAATTTCGAGAAATAGCCCTGCGTTAGGTTTACGGCAAGCGCATTCCTGCTCTGCTGCATGTGGGCAATAAAACACCGCGTCGATGCGACCGCCTGCTTGAAACACCATATCGAGCATTTTGTCGTTAATGCTGTTCAGCGTCGCCATGTCGAAGAGTCCACGCGCGACGCCAGATTGATTCGTCGCGACGACGACATTGAAACCAGCTTGATTGAGCCGTGCAATCGCATCCAGGCTACCCGGAATGGGCTTCCACTCAGTCGGACTTTTAATAAATTTTGCGCTGTCGTGATTAATCACGCCGTCGCGGTCGAGAATGACGAGTCGTTTCATGCTGCCGCCAATTTGGAAATGTCGACGACCTGATTGAGAACTCTGTCCAGATCTAATAATATCGAAAGCCGGTTTTTCTGCACGTCATTGTCTTTGTCCATCACCATCACGTGATTAAAAAACATATCTACTTGATTACTTATTCCAACCAATTCTCTGAACACGTTGGAATAATCGTTATTTTGAATAAACATATCAACTCTGGGTGAAAGTACGTTCAGAGTAGTAAATAGGGATTTTTCTGCACCCTCTTGCATTAATTTTACATTTGGAGCTCTATAGTTCACATCAAAATAAATAACCCTTTCGTATGGATGCTCTGGCATATCGGGGTAATTAGGATCGGCCTTTTTAAGAATATTGCGGCTACGCTTATTTGCTGCCGCAAGCTTCGTTGCTTCTGGTGTTAATGAAAATTTTTGTGCCTCTTCTAGTTTCAACAAAAATGATCTGAAACGACTAGGTTTTTGAGAAACTGCTGATTCAATCACATTTTGTGCAAACCCTTTTTCTCGTAAATAATTTCTCAACCGCTCAAGAGTAAAATCATACGTTCTATACGCTGTTCTTTCCCTCAAAACATCAGGGTAATTATTTTCGGCGATAGCTAATAGCTCCAATAGATCAAGGGATAAATTGTTTTCAATGAGAATGCGCAGCACACCAAGCGCAGCACGACGTAAACCGAAAGGGTCTTTATCGCCAGTCGGCACCAAGCCAATGCCGTAAATTCCGACTAGCGTATCCAGCTTTTCTGCCAATGCCACGCTGATGGAAATATTGTCTTTCGGCAAAGCGTCGCCGCCACCTTTGGGCAAATAATGATTCTGAATAGCATCGGCAACCGCAACAGGCTCACCATCATGTAAGGCGTAGTAACGACCCATGATGCCTTGCATCTCAGGAAATTCGCCTACCATGTCGGTGAGCAAATCAGCTTTGCATAAATACGCAGCGCGTTCAGCTTGCGTCGCATCCGCGCCGAGCTTGCGCGCGATTTCGCCCGCCAGTTTTTGTAAATACTGCACGCGTTGCAATTGGCTACCGAGTTTATTGTGATACACCACGTTAGCCAATTTTTCCACACGATCGTCAAGCTTAGTTTTTTTATCCTGCTGAAAAAAGAACTGCGCATCACTCAAGCGCGCGCGCAGTACGCGTTCGTTGCCGTGAATAATTTCTTGCGGCGTGTTGGTCGGCACGTTACTCACTACGGCAAAACGCGGCTGCAGTTTGCCACTCGCATCGGTAATGGGAAAATATTTCTGGTGTTGCTTCATCGACAGGATTAAACATTCCTGCGGCACGGCGAGAAACGCGGGGTCAAATGTGCCGACATACACCGCTGGCGATTCGACCAGCGCGGTTACTTCGTCGAGCAACACGCTGTCTGGTTCTTGTGCCAGATGCGGTTTTAACAACGCCGCGATTTTGGTGTGGCGTTTGGCGAAGCTGGCAATGACACTACCCTTGGTTTCCAATATGGATTCGTATTGATCGGCGGCCGGAATGGTAATCGCGCCGTTGCTGAGAAAGCGATGGCCGTAAGTGGTGTTGCTACTTTTTAATCCCAACACTTCGCCAGGAATCACGCGACTGCCATGCATCATCACCAAGCCATGCACCGGGCGCATGAATTGCACATCGCCGTCGCCCCACCGCATCAACTTTGGTGCTGGCAATTGTTTCAGCGCGGCTTCGACGACGCCAGCCAAAACCGTATCGAGGCTCGCGCCAGGTTTGGTGGAGCGGAATACAAACACATCTTGTTTGCCGTCGCTCATATTTTCCAGCGCAGTAATTTCCACGCCGCAGGCTTTGGCGAAGCCGGTCAAGGCTGGTGTTGGCGCGCCGTCTTTATACGCGCTCGCCACAGCCGGGCCTTTACGTTCGATGTTTTGTTGCGGTTGTATGGCGAGCACATTTGGAATGCTGATACCCAGTCTGCGCGGTGTGGCGAACTCGGCGTACTTCACATCAGCCGCAACAAATTGTTGTTTGACCAGTTGATCGAAAATATTTTTGGCAAAACTTTCGCCTAATTTTTTAAGCGCTTTAGGCGGCAACTCTTCTGTAAAAACTTCAATTAAAACAATAGCTTGTGTCATTATGCTGCCGCCTTATTTTTTTGCACCAGCGGGAAGCCTAAGGCTTCGCGTGAATCATAATAGGATTGCGCGACCAAACGCGCCAGCGTGCGCACACGGCCGATATACGCCGCGCGCTCGGTAACAGAAATCGCGCCGCGCGCGTCGAGCAAATTAAATGTGTGTGAAGCTTTCATCACCATCTCGAATGCAGGCAAGGCGAGCTTGGCTTCCATCAAGCGTTTGGCTTCGGACTCGAAATGATTGAACTGGGAAAATAAAAACTCGACATTGCTGTGATCAAAATTGTATTTCGACTGTTCAACTTCGTTTTGATGATACACATCGCCGTAAGTGACCGGTCCGGTCGGCCCTTCGGTCCAGACTAAATCGAGAATGCTTTCTTTGCCTTGCAAATACATGGCGAGGCGCTCAATGCCGTAGGTCAATTCGCCGAGAACCGGCTTGCACGGCAAGCTGCCGACTTCCTGGAAATAGGTGAACTGCGTGACTTCCATGCCGTTGAGCCACACTTCCCAGCCGAGCCCCCATGCGCCGAGCGTCGGCGATTCCCAATCGTCTTCGACGAAACGAATATCGTTTTGTTTCGGATCAATGCCGAGCGCAATAAGCGAGCCTAAATACAAATCCTGAATATTCGGCGGCGACGGTTTCAACACCACTTGAAATTGGTAATAGTGTTGCAAACGATTGGGGTTTTCCCCATAGCGTCCGTCTTTCGGGCGGCGACAGGGTTGCGCCCACGCCGCGTTCCACGGCTCCGGACCGAGCGCACGTAGAAATGTGCCGGTGTGGAAAGTGGCGGCGCCCATTTCCATGTCGTAGGGTTGCAGCAATACGCAGCCTTGCTCTGACCAGTAATGTTGCAGCTCGAGAATAATTTTTTGAAACGTCATCAGCATAGCGATAAAACCACAAGAATTGCACAGGCTTCATTTTACTGGATTTCGCGTGGTTTTTCGGGTTTTTCTGAGGGAAGCGCTGCTGATGAGGTCGATTTTCTGTTGGCGCGTGAGCCGCTTGATTTGTGCTTCGCGTTTTGACGCGACAGAACGGTTTTCGCTGGCTTCGCGATAAACCGGCGTTATGGGTAATCGCACTCTTGTGTATTTCGACGCCGTGCCTGCGTTATGCGCGGCCATGCGTTTATCGAAATCATTGGTAATACCGGTGTAGAGCGTGCCGTCGGCGCATTGCAAAATGTAGCACCACCAGCTCATGCGACTTTGCGTTTACCCAAATAAATAGCAGCCAGCAACAGCGATGCGCAAATAAAGATGACCGGATAATTACCGAAACGTACATACGGCGTCGCGCCGCTCATGCCTTGCACCTCGCCATCAAGGCTGCCGACGCTGAATTGCGGCAAACTGGAAATGATATTGCCGCGCGCATCGATAATAGAGGTAAAGCCGGTATTGGTCGCGCGTACTACGGGACGCGCAGTTTCGATCGCGCGCATTTGCGACATCTGGTTATGTTGCTGCGACGCCCACGATTGACCGTACCACGCGTCGTTGGTGACGTTGACCAGCATCGTTGCTTCAGGCAATTGACGAATAATTTCTTCGCCAAACACGTCTTCGTAGCAAATATTCACCGCGACTTTTTGTCCGGCGACGTTGAGCGGTTTTTGATCTATCGCGCCGCGCGAAGTATCGACCAGCGGAATATGCAGCCATTTGTCATACACCCAACCGATCAGCGGTTTGAACGGAATAAATTCGCCGAACGGCACCAGATGCACTTTGCTGTAGCTTTGCGTTGGCGCAGTGCCGAAACTCATCACGCTGCTGAAATATTCCAGCTTGCCGTTTTCGCGCTTGTTGCCGAACAAACCGACCAGCACATCGCCGTTATTTTTTTTCGCTGCTTTTCCTAGAAGCTCAAGATAATCCGGCGGAATTTGGTCTTGCATCAACGGAATCGCCGTCTCCGGCATCACGATCAGGCGTGCCGAACTTTTTTCCGTCAAGTCGAGATAAGTCTTCAGCGTGGTTCTCAAGCGTTGCTCGTTGAACTTCATTTCTTGCGGCACGTTTCCCTGCAGTAAACTGACTTTGAGCGGCTCGCCTTGTGCCTGCGACCATTCAATTTTTTTCGTCAGGCCGCCGACAAAAAATATCGCCACCAACAAACCAAAACAAAACATAACGACACGATATTGACGGCGATAATGCAACATTAAAGCCAAGGCACCCGCCGCCACCGCTAACAACCACGACACGCCGAACACGCCTAGAACCGGCGCAAAACCCGACAGCGGGCTTGACGGAACTTGCGAATAACCGAGCGCGAGCCAGGGAAATCCGGTCAGCACCCAAGTGCGTGACCAATCAATCAGCGCGATCAAAGCAGGCATCACAATTAACAAACGCAGCGTAGCAGAAAAATGCCAGCGCGCTTGCAGCCAACCGGCCAGCGCATAAAACGCGGCGAGCAAGGCGCAATATAAAAATGTACACAGCGCAGCGAGCGGCATCGGCATGCCGCCATAGACATTTAGAGCGACATAAATCCAACTCACGCCCGCGCCGAATAAACCGAGGCCAAAGGCAAAGCCTAACCACGCCGCATGTTTGCGCGACGGCGAATGTAGCCACAAACAAAATAAAGCCGTCAACGCAAAAAAACTGACCGCGTGATAGTTCAGCGGCGCGAATGAGACGACGCACACCTCGCCGAATAAAAAC
>JBEEJL010000320.1:0-6101 GCA_041169175.1 Pseudomonadota bacterium
GTTTTATCTCAAAGCCGATGCGGCAGCTTGTAATCAAAGCTCGACCATAGTCGAAACGCGCAAGGTGATCATCACCGGACCTAATGGCGAATCGGAAACGATTACGGCAACGGAAACGGGGCCCAATACCGGCGTGTTCATTATTCCGGCATTACCCACTAAGTTGGCCAAATTACCTGCCGACGTGATTAAAAACAGCAACATTATTGAAGCCAATAGCGGCGATAGCATTACCGTGGAGATTCAGGGCTGCGACGTAAAAATTACCAATACGCTGACGCTGGTTGATCCTGCCGGCGTGGTATTCGATAGCAAAACCAATGCGCCAGTTGCTGGCACGCAAGTGACGATTTTGAATGCTGATGCGGCGGGCGCTTGTTTAGCGACATCGCCAGTCGTACAAACGCTCGACAACGGTGTATTAAAGCCCGCGCCGAGCGTGCAGACTACCGGCACTGATGGCCGCTATGATTTTCCTTTGGTGCCGCCGGGTAATTATTGTTTGAAGCTTACTCCGCCGAACGCTTATTCCTTCCCATCGGTCGTGCCGAAGAATAGCCTGCAACCGAATCGGCAGATTAATGCTACTGATCCAGCGATAAGCAAAGGCGGCTCCTACGGTAATGCATTTGTAGTCGGCCCGACAACCGGCCCGATCGTGGTCGATATTCCACTAGACAGTAAAGACGCCAGCGGTTTGTTCTTACAGAAAACCGCTTCGCGCGGCACGGTTGAGCTAACGGAGTTTGTAGATTACTCCGTGCGTCTGAAAAACAGCTCGCCTTTAATGTTGGCCGCGCCGATCAAATTAGTCGATAAATTACCTGCAGGTTTTGCTTACGTGCGCGGTAGTGCGCGACTTGAAGGTGTAGCCATCGCTGATCCGAATGGCGGTGTCGGTCCACAAATCGAATTTGCTTTGCCCGGCTTGGAAGTTTCGCAAGAAAAAATATTGACCTACCGAGTCAGCGTCGGCCCGGGTGCATTACAGGGTGACGGCATTAATCGTGCTCAAGCATTCCATCCACAAACTAATTCTCAAGTCGCCACGGCAAAAGTGACCGTGCTGCCCGGTGTGTTTAGCGACAAGGGCTACATCATTGGCAAAGTGTTCGTTGATTGCAATCGTAATCGCGGGCAAGACGCCAGCGAGCTAGGCATTCCCGGCGTGCGTTTGTATCTTGAAGACGGCACGCACATCGTCACCGACTCCGATGGCAAATTTAGTTTTTACGGTATCAGTAACCGCACGCACGTATTGAAGCTTGACCCAATCACCATGCCTATTGGTTCAGAGTTGATTAATCTTTCCAATCGCAACGCGGGCGATGCAGGTAGCAGCTTTGTCGATTTGAAAGCGGGCGAGTTGTTCAAAGCAAATTTTGCTGAAGGTTCGTGTACGCCGGATATTATTGCGCAAGTCAAAGCGCGCCGCGACAAAGCCGAAGTGCTGGTGGCGGAAACCGATCGTCGTTTGAAAGACAAGCTTGATCCAGATTCCACTATTCGCCCCTTGTCAGACGTGAAAGCCCAACCGGCCAGCGGCATTTTGGGTGTCGGCCCATTGCCGCCGGAATCGTTCCGTCCGCTGTTGCCTGCCGGCAGTGCGGCACGTGGCGACGATAATTTGAGCAAACCGGTTGCCGTCGTGCCAGCTGCGCTTGAAATGGAAAAAACGCTGGCGGATTTGGATAACAGCTTGGCGTTTATCGGCTTGAAAAACGGTGACACTTTGCCGATTTCGCAAACCAATATTCGCATCAAAGGTGTTGAAGGTTCCACTTTCAAATTAATTGTGAACGGCAAAGAAGTGGCTAACACTCGCGTCGGTAAAAAGAGCGTATTGGCGGATAAACAATTGCAGGCTTGGGAATATATCGGTATCGGTCTCACTCCCGGCGAAAATAAAATCAGCGTTGAGCAAATCGATTCCTTCGGCAACGCGCGCGGTAGCCAGAGCGTGACGCTGATTGCGCCGGACAAACTGGGCAAGCTGTTGGTCGATGCGCAAGCGGGTGTCGCCGCTGATGGCGTATCGCCGGCAAAAATTATCGTCAAGCTCGCCGATGCAAATGGCGTGCCGGTCACTGTGCGTACACCCTTGACACTGGAAGCGAGCTTGGGTCGTTGGCAAGTGGACGACCTGGATAAAATTGAGCCGGGCGTGCAAGTGTTTATCGAAGGCGGCCAAGCCGAATTTATTTTGCTCGCGCCGCAAAATCCGGGCGAGAGCATGGTCAGAGTGTCGTCGGGCGTGTTGTTTAAAGAAACGCGCGTGGACTTTTTGCCTGACCTGCGTCCGCTAATCGGCGCGGGCGTGATCGAAGGCGTGCTGAATCTGCGCAAGCTCAACACCAGCGCGCTGGTGCCAGCCCGTTCGCAAGATAATTTTGAACAAGAAATTAATCATTTTGCTAAAGCCAGCGGCGACGGCAAGCGCGATGCTGGCGCGCGTGCGGCGTTTTTCCTAAAGGGAAAAATCAAAGGCGAATATCTGCTGACGCTTGGCTACGATTCGGACAAAGACATTAAAGAACGTTTGTTCCGCGATATTCAGCCGGACGAGTTCTACCCGATCTATGGTGATTCGTCGTTGCGCGGTTTCGATGCGCAATCGACCGGCGAGTTTTACGTCCGCGTGGATAAAAATAAATCCTATTTACTTTACGGTGATTACACCACGCAATCCAATACCGACGCGCGTCGCATCGGTAATTACAGCCGTAGCCTGACCGGTATCAAAGAGCACTACGAAGATAAAAATATCGCGCTGAATGCGTTTGTCAGCCGCGATAGTACACGCCAGGCGATTGAAGAATTCCGTGGCACCGGCACATCGGGTCCGTTCACCATCGATACACGCGCGCTAGAAAACAGCGAAAAAATTGAGGTTATCACGCGTGATCGTAACCAACCAGCCAAGGTAATAAAAGCTGAATTAAAACAAAGGTTTGTGGATTATTCCATCGAGCCGTTGTCGGGCAATATTTTGTTCCGCGCGCCGATACCTAGTCTCGATGCGAATCTCAATCCTGTCTCCGTTCGCATCACCTACGAGCTTGATGCAGACAAAGGCGAAAAATTCTGGGTCGGCGGCATAGATGCGCAACTCAAAATTACCGATAACATCGAAGTCGGTGCGGTGTATGTGGAAGACCGCAAGCCGCGCTTAGATCCGACCAAAACAGATAATGCTGCCGATACCGGCAAAGCTACGCTGGCTGGTGTGAACGCAACAGTCAAGCTGGCTGAAAAAACCTTTATCAATGGCGAACTCGCGCAAAGTGAAAATGAACTTAAAGGCAAAGGCCGGGCAGGGCGCGTGGAATTGAAACACGAAGGCAGCGACACGCAAGCGAGTTTGTACGCGGGTCGTAGCGGTAGCTCGTTCGACAATCCGGGTGCATCGCTGAGCAATGGTCGCGGCGAGGCAGGCGCCAAGCTGACCTATTCCATCGACGACAAAACGCGCCTGCGCGCGGAAGCACTGCACACTGAAGAGCGCACTACTGGCGGCAAACGCGACGGCGTGCAAGCCAGTGTAGAAAAAACTTTCGACAATAATATTCGCGCTGAAATCGGCTTGCGTCATTCGCAGGAAACTGTAGCGCCAGCGCAAACTACTAGCGAAGGCACAACACCGAATAAAGTCGATAGCGCACGCATCAAGATCGGCGGGCCGGTGCCTTATTTGCCGGAAGCGAATATCTATGGCGAATACGAACAGGACATCAAAGACAACGGCCGCAAGGTAGCCGCACTAGGCGGCGATTATCAATTCGCCAGCCGCGGGCGTTTGTACGCGCGACATGAATTCATCTCCAGTCTGAGCGGTTCGTATGCGCTGAATAACAATCAGCGCCAGAACACAACCGTGTTCGGCATCGATTCCGATTATATGCAGGATGCGCATTTGTTCAGCGAATACCGTATCCGCGATGCGATTTCCGGCGGCGATGCCGAGGCCGCGTTGGGCTTGCGTAATTTGTGGCATGTTGCCGATGGTGTTGCCTTGAACACCAATTTCGAGCGCATATATTCCTTATCGGGTAAAGGCGATAACGCATCGACTGCAGGCGGTGTTGGTATTGAATACACTGCCGATCCAATGTGGAAGGCTGGCGGACGGCTGGAATTGCGCGACGCGACGACCAACCAAAGCGGCTTGTTGACGCTCGGCGTCGCGTCGAAAATAAATCGCAACTGGACTTTCCTGGAAAAAAATACATTGTCACTAACGCGCAATAAAGGCACAGAGCAACTCGCATCCGGCGAACGCTTGTTGAATCGTTTACAGGCCGGCCTGGCGTATCGCGATACGGATACAGATGTATGGAATGCGCTAGGGCGCATTGAACATCGCCTCGAAGACGACACCACCACGCCGGGCATTGCGAAAAAACTCAGCACCGAAATTTTATCGCTGCACGCCAATTACCAGCCAACTAAACCGTTCTTGCTCAGCGGTCGTCTGGCGAGTAAATGGACCACGGATAAATCCAGCGGCCTAGTCAGCAAGACGCGCGCACACTTGCTCAGTACGCGCATGACGTACGACCTCACTAGCCGTTGGGATATTGGCCTTAGCGGTGCTAGCTTGTTCAATCGCGGTTTGAAAAACGGCTCATACGGCCTCGGCATAGAATCGGGCTACATGCTTGCAGGAAATCTGTGGGCGTCGGTTGGTTATAACTTCTTTGGTTATCACGACGACGAACTCAATAACGTGGATTACACCAATCGCGGCGCGTATTTGCGACTGCGTTACAAATTTGATGAAGATTTATTTCAAGGCGGTAATGCTGCCGTCAACAACACTCTTACGCCGTCGATAGAGGCTAAGTGATATGAAAAATATTCAATATAATCAAATAGTTATAATGATGTCTTTGACGATGGGTGTGGTCAGCGTTGCACATGCGCAGAGTGTGCGCAATACGAGCCCTTTGCAGATTGATGAACATACACAAGAGCAACAGCGCCGATACGACGCGATGCAATCGCGTTTAGATAAATTGTCTGATTTGAAAATCTCTGTCAATCCGTGGGACGTTTATAACCTCGCCAAAGCGCAAGCCTGGCTCGATTTCGCTTTTGATTCGCGTGCGCAACGAGCTGCATCGAATGTCGTTGGCGAAGCATTCAATCAAAGCGACAAACTCACTCAGCAACTCGAAGCGCGCGCGCAAAATATTTCACGCGATACACCGATTGTCCCGACGTCTATAAAATTGCGCGACGACATCTGGAAAATCGCCGAAGACATGAAGCGCCACGCCAACTTTAATTGTGCAGCGGCCAAGGTCGCGCAATTTGAAGTGCAATTAGTGCAAGCCGGTCATGCTAATCAACAGCTTGGCTGGCGCCACGCGAAACCATATATTCAAGCGACTGAGCGTTTGTCTAAAGACGCGCAAATGTTGTTGGATAAAGGCTGCGCCAAAACGGCTGTCGTGCCGCCGGTTGTTATGGCGAAAGTTGAACCGACAGCCGAGCCAGTACCGACAACAGCGCCGGTCATACAACCAACGCCCGCGCCAATTATTATCCTGGCTCCCCCAGTAATTGCTTCAACCCAAACACCGACACCTCAAATCGTGCGTGAAGTGCGGGTTATTTCCGATCGCGTACATTTTGCTTATAAGTCCGCCAACATCTCGCCACTCACTGCAACTTTGTTGGACCAAATTGCGATTATTCTGCGCGACCACGTTGAATTGCAACTGACGTTGCAAGGCCATACCGATAAACGCGGTAGCCAAGCCTATAATCTCAAGCTGGCGAAACAGCGCGCGCTCAACGCTAAACAATATTTGGTCGATGCAGGCATCGATGCGCAAAGCATGAAAATTGTCGCCTATGGCAAAGCTAAGCCTGCAGCGCCGCCTAAGGGAAGAAAAGGCCAGGCATTCAATCGTCGCGTCGAATTTATGTTGCTGAAAAACCAATTGCCAGTAGTGGAGCAATACCGGGATTTACAACCTAAATTGAATTTGCATCCTAAAAAATCGACAAAAAAATGAGCGTCAATACAACTTTATCCGGCATAAGAAACAAAATCATGCGGCTTAGTGTGCTGCTCGGAGTTGGTTTGCTTTTAC
>JBEEJL010000321.1:0-5341 GCA_041169175.1 Pseudomonadota bacterium
CAGCCCAGCCTACGAATTTGGGGCGTTGCATATTTCATTTAATTTCGTCGTTCCAATAAAAAGGACGGAGTTGTCTGAGTTTGAGAAATTGCCAACTTGTTCCAATCTCAGCAGTGAAGTAGGCTGGGCTGGAAAGCCCAGCGAATCGGCGGTGGAATGCTGGGCTTATCAGCCCAGCCTACGAAACATTATGCTAATAACACATCCGCGCCAGCCTTAGCGATGATGCCATCCTCAGAAGATTTCACACCGCTGACACCAATCGCGCCCACAAGTTGCTCTTTGTACATCAGCGGTAATCCACCTTCAACTGGTGTGATGCCGGGCAAGGCCATCATCACGCTGCGGCCGCCAAGCACGACGTCTTCGAGGGCTTTGGTTGGTCGCTTGAATAAGAATGCGCTGCGGGCTTTTTCTTGCGATACGGCGACGCTGCCGATTTGTGTGCCATCCAAGCGTTGCAAATAAATTAAATTGCCGCCGTCATCGATGATGCTGATGACGACATTCCAATTATTTTTTTTCGCTTCGGCTTCTGCGGCGGCGGCGATTTTTTTGACGACTTCGAGGTTGAGAGTGGGTTTTGTTGCTAAGTTAACTGAAGACATGAGTTATCCTGTAAGTATTTGATTATATTGAATTTTATATAGTAGGGCGTTTTTCGAAATGAATGAAAGTTTCGGCGCTGTCGCTGATGTCGATACGCTCAACGTTTGCTTGCTCTGGTCCGCGCTGCGCCCATTCTATCAGCAACGCGACTTCGTTTTCTTCGCCGTGAATCATCGCTTCCACCGAGCCGTCGAGTCGATTGCGCACCCAGCCGCTCACATTCAGTGCTTCCGCGCGCTGACGAAATGATTCGCGGTAATATACGCCTTGCACCAAACCAACAATTTGCAAATGCTTGCCGACTTTCATTCGCTGTCGATTTTGCCGCGTCCGGATTTTACTTCGCTGCGTTTTTGTTTGCCTTCGAGACGGCGCTCTTTTGAGGCGCGGGTCGGCTTGGTTTTGTGGCGGGTTTTCGGTACGAAATTGAGTTTTTCCAATTTTTCGATCAAGCGTTCAAACGCGGTTTCTTTATTGCGGAATTGCGACGGCGAATCTTGCGCGATGACGACGGTGCCCGATGGCTCATGCGTCAGCCGTATGGCAGAATTGGTTTTATTGACGTGCTGGCCACCCGGCCCGCTGGCGCGATAGACGTCGATGCGCACTTCGAGTTCGAGTTGCTCGCGGTCGAGTGAATAGGGTGGGGGAATAATCAATGTCATCGACAAAATATACCAGACACGCTGTTGCGTTAAAAGCATTATGATGTACTTGAATTCGTAGAATCATCGGCTATAATAAATTACTCTATAGCTATATAGTTCGTATTGCATAGTTGCATAACCCAAGGAGATTGTTATGAATCGTTTACCGTTTTTGATCAACAAAATACCGCTTGCCTTGTGCATCGTAACGCTAGGTCTTGTCGCGCCGACGGTTTTGCAAGCAGATGAAACCTGTAACTCTCCTTATATGAGCAATCTCATCAAAGGCCAGGAAGATTTTATGTATGTGTGGACCCTGGGTGTGGACGGCATGGGAGATGGCTCGGACAAACTGGTCACGCTCGACGTGAACCCGAAATCAAAACAATACGGCAAGGTTATCGCCAGTGTTTCCACTGGTGGGAGAGGTGAGGCGCATCACATGGGCTTTACCGATGACCGGCGCTTTTTGTGGGCGGGCGGATTATCGGATAATAAAATTTATGTGTTCGATATTGCCACGACGCCGAGCAAACCCACGCTAGTGAAAACGATTGCCGACTACGGCGATAAAAGCGGCTATCTCGGCCCGCATACGTTTTACGCCTTGCCCGGCCGCATGTTGATACAGGCGCTGTCCAACACCAAGGACAAAGGTGGCGTCACGGGTATGGCGCTCTACAACAATAAGGGCGAATTCATCAGCAGCACACCGATTCCGACCGACATGGGCGGCGATGGTTATGGTTATGACATTGCGGTGAACCCGAATAAAAATGCCATGCTGACATCCAGTTTCACCGGCAGCCAAAATTATATGCGACCACTTGGTGATCTGATCAAAGACGGCGCAGCGATGAAAAATTTTGGTAACACGATGGTGATGTGGGACTTGAAAGCGATGAAGCCGCAAAAAGTATTTGCCGTCCCCGGTGCGCCGCTGGAAATTCGCTGGTCGCTCAAAGCGAATGACAATTGGGCGATCACCGCTACTGCGCTGACGTCGCAATTGTGGCTGGTGAAGCAAGATGGCAAAGGCGAGTGGAACGCCAAGTCTGTCGCCACTATCGGCGACCCGGCAAAAATTCCATTGCCAGTAGATATCAGCATCAATAAGGAAGGCACTGGTTTGTGGGTCAATACTTTCATGGACGGCAAGACGCGTTACTTTGATCTCACCAACCCAGAACAACCGAAGCAGACCTACGAAAAACAAACCGGCAAGCAGGTGAATATGGTGTCGCAAAGCTGGGACGGCACGCGCGTGTATGTGACGTCGTCGCTGCTCGCCAATTGGGACAAAGGCGGCGCGGATGATGAACAATTTGTACGCGGATTTAATTGGAACGGCAAGGAATTATCGCCGACCTTTGAAGTCGATTTTGCCAAGGAAAAATTGGGCCGTGCGCATCATATGAAACTCGGTTCGAACGCGCTGAAAGTGGTGTATGAAGTTGAGCCGGCAAAACGTACTGCACGGAGCGGCGATTGATTCGTTATGCGATGATTCTCGGCTGTTTATTATTGGCAAGCGCGGCATCGGCGCATCAAGCTGAAAAGCACGCCGATGTTGCTGTCGTCAAAGCGAAAATGGATTTTGTTCCGCCCTTAGCAGGCAGCTATACGCTACAACGCATCATGCCGGCGCCTGACGGCATGGTGATGGATACGCAAGGCAAAGCGCGCGCGCTATCAACTTTCACGCGCGGGCATATCACGCTACTGGGATTTATTTATACCACCTGTGTTGACCCCTCCGGCTGCCCCCTGGCCTATGAAGTATTTAATTCACTGAAAGCAAAAATTCTCGCTACGCCTGACATGGCCGCACGTGTGCAACTGGTGAGTTTAAGTTTTGATCCTTTGCGCGACACGCCCGATGTGATGAAACAATACGGCGGCAGTCATGTGAAAAACCGCGATGGTTTACCGTGGTATTTCCTCACTACCCGTTCGCCGAAAGAGTTGCTGCCGTTAGTGGAAGGATTTGGTCAGGACGTGCGCGCCAGCGTGAGCAAAAAAGATGGTCGCGTCGTGCGCGAGTTATCGCATGTATTAAAAGTATTTCTGCTCGACAAGGCCAGCACAGTGCGCGAAATATATTCTTCGTCTTTCCTCATGCCGCAAATGGTGATGAATGATATTGAAACGCTTTTTCTGGAAGAACAGGCTGCCGCGCGTAAGTAAATGTAGCCTGGATGCAGCGTAACGGAATCAGGGTGGATGTCTAAACTATTGAAACCAAAATCGAAGAAAGAGGTTCCCTCCCTTTCAACCCTCGGCCACTTCACCCGAGGACAAGGGGGAGGGTTAGGGTGGGGATGGGTTTCAGTGGAAGGCCCAAAAAGACACCCATCCCCATCCTAGCCTTCCCCTTGAAGGGGAAGGGACTACTTTCGTTGAATTAGATTTCAAAAATCTCGGAGTAACGCAAGCCGCATCACTACCGGAGGCGGACTGAGCGGATTAGCGTGACTATATATAAGTGTGTCATCAATCCGGAAACCAATCAGTTCGTAGGCTTTCACTAGTTGCGGTTGATCGACGCGCACCGCCAGACGTAAATCCGCCACGCCATCTTGTTTCGCAATCTGTATAGCTTCTGTCATCAGTTTTTGTGCGACGCCCTGTCCGCGATATTCGGCCAGCACGCCCATGCGCTTGAGTTCCCGGGTGGTTGTATCGAGATTGAACCAGCGCAGCGAAGCGACGGCTTGGTCATTGATAGAAGCGATCAGACCGCCGCCAGCTTGCAAATCGTGTAACACGCTGTCAGCGTTATCGCGGTGCGCGCCGGATTCTTCGGATACGGTGTTCTTCCAGGCGTCGCGTGTGATACGCGCGATGAGGTCGGCGTCAGCGTAGGTAGCGAGTCGAATGAACAGTTGAAGATTGCTCACGAGCGGCGAAACTATTTGACGCGCATACCGGGAGCGGAGCCGTCATCAGGCGTGAGCAAAAATATTCCCGTGCCGTCACCAGCGGCGAGCACCATGCCCTGCGATTCGCCGAACTGCATTTTGCGCGGCGCGAGGTTGGCGACCATGACGGTGAGGCGGCCAATGAGTTTTTCGGGCGCGTAAGCGGATTTGATGCCGGCGAAAACTGTGCGCTGTTCGAGGCCGATGTCGAGGGTAAGTTTGATCAGCTTCTCCGCGCCTTCGAGATGCTCGGCGTTGACGATGCGGGCGACGCGTAAATCGAGTTTGAGAAAATCATCGATGTTGACCATGTCGCCGATCAGCGGGATCTCGAATTGCTGCGGTTTGTTTTCCGGCGTGGCTGCATCGACGATGGCGAGAATCGCGGCAGGCGGCGCTAAGGGCGGTTTGCCGTTTTCAATCTTGGTTTCTTTTACGGCAGGCTTTGTTGCTTGCAGGTTTTCCGTGCTCGCTTCGACTAATGCGTCGATCTGCTTTTGCTCAACGCGGGTCATTAAATGTTTATAAGCGTTGATGGTGTGATTGCCTAGCCAATGTTTGTCGTCGAGGTGTTTCCAAGTTAGTGGTTCGACATTTAGAAACGCTTCGACTTGGGTTGCGAGTTTCGGCAACACAGGCTTGAGGAAAATCGTTAATGCACGAAACAGGTTGACGCTGACGCTGCAGACTTCATGCAGGCGCGCGAGTTTGCTGTCGTCTTTCGCCAGCTCCCACGGTTTGTTAGCATCGACGTAATGATTGGCGTGGTCGGCGAAGAACATGATTTCGCGTATCGCTTTACCGTATTCGCGCTCGTCATAATGCACGGCGATTTTGTCGGTGAACTCACGCACGAGATTTTGCGCCCACGCGGTGTCATGTGTAACCTCTTGATTATTATAAAGTTTTCCATCGAATTTTTTAACCAAAAACCCCGCTGTGCGACTGGCGATGTTGATGTATTTGCCAACTAAATCGGAATTCACGCGCGCCATGAAGTCATCGAAATTCAGGTCGATGTCTTCCATGCTGGCGTTGAGTTTGGCCGCAAAATAATAGCGCAGCCATTCGGTGTTGAGATGTTTGCTGTAATTCTCAGCGGTGATGAAGGTGCCGCGCGACTTGGACATTTTTTGCCCATTCACGGTGAGAAAGCCGTGGGCG
>JBEEJL010000322.1:0-8887 GCA_041169175.1 Pseudomonadota bacterium
GTTGAACTTTATGGACCCGTGGGCCGATCCGTTCGGCAAGGGCTATCAACTGTCGCATGCGCTCATCGCCTTTGGTCGCGGTGAATGGCTCGGCGTCGGTCTCGGCGCGAGCGTAGAAAAATTATTTTATTTGCCCGAGGCGCATACCGACTTTTTGCTCGCCGTGATCGCCGAAGAGTTGGGTTTCGTCGGCGTCATCGCCGTGCTCGCCATGTTTGTATTTCTCATCCTGCGCGCCTTCAGTATCGGCCGCGACGCTGCAACCCTGGAACGTTATTACTCGTCGCTGGTGTCGCAAGGCATCGGCGTGTGGCTCGCCGTGCAATCGGTGATCAACATGGGCGTCAACATGGGCCTGCTGCCGACTAAAGGTTTGACTTTACCGTTTCTGAGTTTCGGTGGCAGCGGTATTGTTGCCAACTGTATCGCGGTAGCGTTACTCCTCAGAATCGACTTTGAGAATAGACAGATGAAAAAAGGCCGCTCGGTATGAGCCACACCATTCTCATCATGGCGGGCGGCACCGGTGGACATGTGTTCCCCGCCCTCGCGGTGGCCGATTATCTGCGCGAGCGAAAATGGCAGGTGGTGTGGCTCGGCACGCAAAGTGGCATGGAGGCCAAGCTGGTGCCCGCACGCGGTTACGATATGGAATGGGTAAGCATGTCCGGAGTGCGTGGTAAAGGCATTGTGAAAGTATTGATGCTGCCATTCAGTTTATTAATTGCATTCAAGCAAGCATTCTCGGTTATTCGCAAACGCAAACCTGACGTGGTACTGGGTATGGGCGGCTATGCGTCGTTTCCCGGCGGCATGATGGCGTCGCTATTGAATACGCCTCTGGTATTGCACGAACAAAATTCTGTCGCCGGTTTAACCAACCGCGTACTCGCTGTAGTCGCCGACAAAATTCTGGTCGGCTTTCCCGATGCGTTTTCTGCTGCAACCAGCAACAGCATCGGCAAGTTATTACCAAAGAATAAATCGGCGCAGTGGTGTGGCAACCCAGTGCGCAGCGACATCGCCGCCATTGCTGAACCAGAAAAAAGATACGCTGCGCGCGAAGGCAATTTGCGCGTGTTAGTGATCGGCGGCAGTCAAGGCGCAAAAGCGTTGAACGAGGCCTTGCCCGAAGCCTTCAAATTAATTCCTGCCGGACAACGACCGGAAGTTGTACATCAGGCCGGCGCGGCGCATATCGACGCGGTCAAAGCCGGCTATCAATCCGCGCAAGTCAAAGCCGACGTGTTGCCTTTTATCGATGATATGGCAGCACGCTATGCGTGGTGCGACTTGCTGGTCTGTCGCGCTGGTGCGTTGACCATTGCAGAAATCACCGCTGCCGGTGTCGCCAGTGTATTGGTGCCCTTCCCCGCCGCAGTGGACGATCACCAAACCGGCAACGCAAAATTTTTAAGCATGGCAGGTGCGGCGATTTTATTACCGCAAGCGGAAGCAACACCACAAAACTTAGCCCATATTTTGACTAATCTTACGCGTGAAAAATTATTAGTCATGGCAAACGCCGCGCGCACATTGGCTAAGCCAGATGCGACACAAATTGCGGCGGAAGTTTGTATGAAGGCGGCGGCATGAAACACAAAACGAACCACAGAGACACAGAGGCACAGAGAAAAGCCAAACCGAGGAAACTTAGTTTTCGTTTTTCTCTGTGCCTCTGTGCCTCTGTGGTGAAAAGGTTCTCAAAATGAAACACAAAGTTAAACACGTTCACTTCGTCGGCATTGGCGGATCCGGCATGAGCGGCATTGCCGAGGTATTGCTGAATCAAAAATTCCGTATCAGTGGTTCTGACTTGGCCGATAACGCGACGACGCAACGCCTTGCCTCGCTCGGCATGCAAATCTATCACGGTCATTCGGCTGCGAACATCAACGGTGCCGATGCAGTGGTCACTTCCACCGCTGTGAAAAGCGACAACCCGGAAGTCATCGCCGCGCGTGAAAAACATATTCCGATAGTGCCGCGCGCGATGATGCTGGCGGAACTGATGCGCTTGAAGCAAGGCATTGCCGTCGCCGGTACGCATGGCAAAACCACTACCACCAGTTTGATTTCCAGCATTCTGGCCGAAGCGGGCATGGACCCGACTTTTGTGATTGGTGGACGCTTGAATAGCGCTGGCGCGAATGCACGGCTCGGCTCAGGCGAATTCATCGTCGCCGAAGCTGATGAATCCGACGCGTCATTTTTATATTTACAGCCAGTCGTCTCCGTCGTCACCAACATCGACGCCGATCACATGGAAACCTATCAACACGATTTCAATAAGCTGAAACAAGCATTTGTTGATTTTATTGAACATCTTCCGTTCTATGGTCGCGCGGTGTTGTGCGCCGACGACGAGAATGTGCGCGACATCATGACGCGGGTGAGTAAGCCGATCACTACTTATGGCGTGAGCGACGGCGTGCAGTTACAAGCGAAAAACATTCGCCACAGCGGCGGGCAGATGCAGTTTGATTGCGTGATCAAAAACGGCAGCACCAAAACTTTGCCGATTACGCTCAACTTGCCCGGTCATCACAACGTGTTGAATTCGCTTGCCGCGATTGCCGTGTCGCAAGAAGTCGGCGCAAGCGACGCTGCTATCGTCAAAGCTTTGGCCGAATTCAAAGGTGTCGGTCGTCGCTTTCAGCGTTACGGCGACCTCGCGACAGACGGCGGTACTTATACATTAGTCGATGACTACGGTCATCACCCAGTGGAAATGGCGGCCACCATTGCTGCTGCTCGCGGCGCGTTTCCCGACCAGCGTTTAGTGCTGGCTTTCCAGCCGCACCGCTTCACGCGCACGCGTGATTTATTTGAAGATTTTGTCAAAGTGCTGGGCACGGTGGACGCATTGCTGCTGGCTGAAGTGTATGCCGCCGGTGAAGCGCCCATCGTTGCGGCAGATGGCCGCGCGCTGATGCGCGCATTGCGCGTGCAGGGCAAAGTCGAGCCGATTTTCGTCGAAGCGATTGGCGATATGCCTGAAGCAGTACGCGCAGCGGCGAAACCCGGTGATGTAGTGTTAACCATGGGTGCGGGTTCGATTGGCGCTGTACCCGGCTTGTTGGCGAAAGCGTGAAACAAGAATGTTTATGAGCGAACCGACAAACTTTACTGCCGATAAGTCAGCGCCAACATGGCGCGGCGAATTGCGCCTGCATGAGCCAATGGCCAAGCATGTGAGCTGGCGTGCCGGTGGTTCCGTCGCGCGCGCCTATATTCCAGCCGACCTGGCTGACCTGGTGGTATTTTTACGCACACGCGATGCAAGCGAAGACATTTATTTTGTTGGCCTTGGCAGCAATTTACTCGTGCGCGATGGCGGCCTTAACGCCACGGTGATTTTCATGCACGCAGTGTTGAATCAAATCAACCTCATCGACAGCTCGCATATCGACGGCGAAGCGGGGCATATCGAAGTCGAAGCAGGCGTCGCCGCGCCAAAAGTCGCGCGCTTTGCGGCAAGACACGATCTAGCCAACGCAGAATTTCTCGCCGGCATCCCCGGCACCCTGGGCGGCGCACTAGCAATGAACGCCGGATGCTACGGCTGGGAAACCTGGCAAATAGTAGAAAGCGTAAAAACAATAGACCGCAATGGCACGATTCGTACCCGCGCACCAAGCGATTTTGAAATTACTTATCGCCACGTCGAGTTGAAAAAAGAAAAAGCCCTTTTTCATCCTTCATCCCTCATCCCTCATCCTTCCGAAGTCCCTCATTCTTCCGAAGAAGAGTGGTTCGTCAGCACAACACTGAAGCTACCCGCAGGCGACGGCGAAGTCGCCAAACAAAAAATCAAAGAGCTACTGACCAAACGCATCGCGACACAGCCGTTGAGCGAACCGAATGCTGGCTCGGTGTTTCGCAACCCCAAAGGCGATCATGCAGCGCGCTTGATTGAAGCCTGCGGGCTAAAAGGTTTTCGCATCGGTGGCGCGGAAGTGTCGCGTAAGCATGCGAATTTTATTGTTAACACCGGTAATGCAACAGCGGCTGATATCGAACAAGTGATTGAGCATGTGCATGCTCAAGTATTAAGCAAACATCGCGTTGAGTTAATTCGCGAAGTGCGCATAGTTGGAAATAATTCAATTTAATCAAATACTTACAAGAGAATAAAGAATTGCAAATTGATCCAAAAAAATTAGGCAAAGTCGCAGTGCTGTTAGGCGGGACGAGTGCCGAGCGAGAGATTTCTTTGCTCAGCGGGAACGCAGTGTTGAAGGCGCTACAAGCCAAAGGCGTCGATGCGCATGCGTTCGATCCGAAACTGCACAGCATTTTTGATTTGCCACGAGAAAAATTTCAACGCGTCATGATTTCGCTGCACGGGCGCATGGGCGAAGACGGCACGATACAAGCGGCTCTGCAGTTGATGGGTATTCCTTATACCGGCAGCGGCGTAATGGCATCGGCGTTGTCGATGGATAAGTGGCGCACCAAGTTGGTGTGGCAAGCGACCGGCATTCCGACGCCGAAATGTATGTTGCTCACTGCTGACAGCGATTGGAAAAAAGTGATCGATACCTTGGGGCTGCCGCTAATGGTGAAGCCGGCGCACGAAGGTTCGAGCATCGGTATTACTAAAGTAAATACGGCGAATGAATTACAAGCCGCGTATCAACTCGCGGCAAAACTTGACCCGCTAGTGTTAGCGGAAGAATTTATCGCCGGACAGGAATTAACCGCCGCTATTCTTGGCGACGACACGCTACCGTTGGTGCGCATCGAAGCGCCGGAAGGCAAATACGATTATGAAAATAAATATTTTACCGACAGCGTGAAATACCACTGCCCCGCCGGTGTGCGTGCGGAAACGGAAACGCAGATTCGCGCTGCCGCTCTAAAAGCGTTTCAAGTTTTAGGTTGTCGCGGTTGGGCGCGTGCCGATGTGATGTTGCGCGCTGACGGCAGTTTTTCATTTTTGGAAATGAATACCTCGCCCGGTATGACCGGCCATAGTTTGGTGCCGATGGCAGCAAAGCAAGCTGGGATGTCATTTGAAGATTTATGCATGAGGATTTTGCACGATGCCGCTCTGGGCTAAAAAAGGCGAAAAGAAAGTGACGCGCCGCTCCACCAAAAAAGTGGACAGCGCCTCTACTTCCAACACGCCAAAAATCCGCTACATCTTAGTGGGCTTAGGCATGTCGGCCGTTATCGTCGGCGCGGTCTGGTGGGTGATGACCACGCCGCTGATGGAAATTAAGCAGGTCAGCATTAAAAGTAAGAACGGCGAAACGGAGTTGGCCTTTGTGAGTGATGAAGAATTGAACAAAGTAGTCAAGCGCGCGGCGAAGGGCAGTTTGCTTACGCTGAATATGCCGTCGATACAAAGCGCGTTTGAGGAATTACCTTGGGTGCGCAGCGCGAGTTTGCGCCGCATTTTGCCACACACGCTGGAAGTGCAATTGGAAGAGCATCAACCATTAGCGCGCTGGGGCAGTGGCGGCTTGGTGAATACTTTCGGCGAACATTTCATCGCCGACTATGACGAAAAATTACCCGCGCTGAGCGGGCCAGAAGGCAGCGAAGCGGAAGTAGCGCAGGAATACGCCTTATATATAGATGCGCTGAAACCGATTGGGCGCAAGCCAATACAAGTGTCGTTGTCGGCGCGACGCGCATGGCAGATTCGCCTCGACGACGGCGCAGTGATTGAACTCGGTCGCAACGATATGCAAAAAAGATTGGCGCGCTATGTATCGGTTTATAGCAAAACAGCGGGGCAGCCGGGAATTTTCGCCAAGTACGCCGACTTGCGTTATCCAAACGGTATTGCCATGCGTATCGCCGCGAGCAGCACAATAAATGAATCAGTAACGGGGACAAAACAGTGAGTAACCATTATGAGTAAAGCACGCGAAACCAAACATCTCATCGTCGGACTGGATATCGGTACGTCGAAAATCGTTGCCATCGTGGCGGAAGTGATACCCGATGGCCGCTTGGAAATTATCGGCTTGGGTCAACATCCTTCGCGCGGTCTGAAAAAAGGCGTGGTGGTGAATATCGAATCGACGGTGACGGCGATACAACGCGCGCTGGAAGAAGCCGAACTGATGGCCGATTGCAAAATCCGCGATGTGATTACCGGCATCGCCGGTTCGCATATCAAGAGTTTCAATTCGCACGGCATGGTGGCGATTAAAGATAAGGAAGTCGCGCAGGCTGATGTGGACCGCGTAGTGGAAACTGCGCGCGCGGTGAATATTCCGATGGACCAGCAGATTCTGCATATTCTCACGCAGGAATTCATTATCGACGGTCAGGAAGACGTGCGCGAGCCGCTAGGCATGAGCGGCGTAAGGCTGGAAGTGAAAGTGCATATCGTCACCGGCGCGGTGAGCGCCGCGCAAAACATTATGAAATGCGTGCGCCGCTGCGGGCTGGAAGTGCGCGATTTGATTTTGCAACCGCTCGCCTCCGCCATGGCGGTATTGTCAGAAGACGAAAAAGATCTGGGTGTGTGCCTGGTCGATATCGGCGGCGGCACGACTGACATCGCGGTATTTATCGGCGGCGCGATACGCCACACCGCAGTGATACCGATTGCAGGTGATCAAATCACCAACGACATTGCCATGGCATTACGCACCCCGACCAAGGACGCGGAAGACATCAAGATCGCCAGTGGCTGTGCACTGCGCCAGTTAGCTGGTGCAAACGAAATGGTCGAAGTGCCGAGCGTCGGCGAACGCGGCCCGCGTCAACTCTCGCGCCAGACATTAGCTGAAGTTATCGAACCGCGCGTCGAAGAATTGTATTCATTGATCCAAGCCGAATTACGTCGAAGCGGATTTGAAGAATTACTCTCCAGCGGCGTAGTACTCACCGGTGGTTCCAGCGTGATGCAAGGCATGGTCGAGCTGGGCGAAGAAGTTTTTCACATGCCCGTGCGACTCGGCATACCAACTTACGTCGGCGGCTTGGCCGAAGTGGTGCGTAACCCGCGCTACTCCACCGGCCTCGGTTTGATTCTCGCTGGCTACGAACAACACAAACGCCACCAGACCTCTTCCTTGGGCGGCGGTGGCATTAAACAAATTTTGGAAAGGATGAAATCATGGTTTGCACGCAATTTCTGAATTGGAGAGTTGCATTAAACAGCTCGTGAAAAGTTTTAGCAGTAAATTTTTTAGGTTCAAGGGTATGACAATAATATTTTTTTAAAAACAGCTTCACTATTTTAATTTTTGAAACAAGGAGAGACTCATGATTGAACTAATCGACAACCAAACCTCGGATGCAGTGATCAAAGTAATCGGCGTGGGCGGCTGCGGCGGCAATGCGGTGGACCACATGATCAGCAACGGTGTGCAAGGCGTGGAATTTATTTGCGCTAACACCGACGCGCAAGCGCTGAAACGCACCTTGGCGAAAACCTTGTTGCAACTCGGCACCACCGTCACCAAAGGTCTCGGCGCCGGAGCGAATCCGGAAGTCGGCCGTCAAGCCGCGCTGGAAGATCGTGACCGCATCGCGGAAATGATCGAAGGCGCGGACATGTTATTCGTGACCGCCGGTATGGGCGGCGGCACTGGAACTGGCGCAGCACCTATCGTGGCGGAAGTGGCAAAGAGCATGGGCATCCTCACCGTTGCCGTGGTCACCAAGCCATTCGCGTTTGAAGGCAAGCGCATGAAAGCGGCGATGCAGGGCATCGAAGATCTACAACAGCACGTTGATTCGCTCATCATCATCCCTAACGACAAGTTGATGGATGTGTTGGGCGATGATGTGACCTACGAAGACGCGTACAAAGCGGCGAATGATGTATTGCTCGGCGCAGTCGGCGGTATCGCAGAAATCATCAACGTGCCCGGCGGCGTGAACGTCGATTTCGCCGACGTGAAAACTGTAATGTCGGAAATGGGCGTCGCGATGATGGGCTCGGCGATTGCCAGCGGCCTCGATCGTGCGCGCAACGCGGCGGAACAAGCCGTGTCCAGCCCATTGCTTGAGGGTGTGGATCTGTCCGGCGCGCGCGGCGTGTTGATCAATATCACCGCCAGCAAATCACTCAAGCTGAAAGAAGTGCATGAAGTCATGAACACCATCCGCGAATTCACCGCAGAAGATGCGACGGTGATTTTCGGTAGCGTGATCGACGACACCATGTCGGATAACTTGCGCGTGACCATCGTAGCCACCGGCTTGGGCGGCGGCGTAAAAATTCATCGCCAACCAGAGAAGGCTTTCACAGTCGTGCAACGCACCGGCACCGATGATGCAGTCGGCCACAGCGAAGTCGATTACCACGACCTCGACCAACCCGCCGTCTATCGCAACCGTCGCAGCACCAGCAGCACCGTAGAAGCCATGCGCCAATCCGGCGTCGAGCTACTCGACATCCCGGCCTTCTTGCGCAAGCAGGCGGACTAAGCAGTTTTATTGCACGGTATCCTTGGTTCAGCGAGTTGTTTGTTGTTGCAGTTCGCTGAACCAACCCGTGTTATCAAGAAAATTCTATGAAGAATGCCCAGCTAACTTTAGTGAATATCACTGTAATAATATGCTTGACGGCAATCTTCTCCGGCTGTGAGCCGTCTGCAGGTCGCGTTTTGGAAGAAAAATCCAAGAAGGTCGGGGGTTTTGAGATTGCGCTTGTCCGCCATGCTGAAGGCGCTTGGGGTAATGCTGCAAAAGGGGAGCATTATCGAGCGTATTGTAGATCAGATAAAACTAAGGGCTTAGTTGACGGCCAATTACTTATATCCACATGGTATATGATGCCCCCCCAGCGTTTACGAAGGCTTCCAATCGACCAACTCACTATCGTCAATGAGAAAATCGCTTTTGGCTATCTGGATTCACGGAATCTATTTTGTACCTTCGACGGTTGTAGCGCAAATAAGATCAAGCGATG
>JBEEJL010000323.1:0-4273 GCA_041169175.1 Pseudomonadota bacterium
TCCGTGCAGGTGGTATCTTGGTTGGTACTCATGCATTTCTCGCCTACGGAAATATGCTGGGCGTGCAATGGGGGGATTCTTCGCGCACGCAGGATATCGATTTCGCCCATGCTGGTAAAAATCTCGCGTTAGCGCTTCCTTCTAACTTGGAGGTGGCTACGCATTCAGCTATTGAGTCGCTGCAAATGGGCTTACTCCCTATTTCAGGCCTCAAGGGAAAAGCAGGGGCAACTTATCTTGCGCCTCGCGATCCGAATTTCAGATTGGACTTTTTGACTACACTACATCGCGGCAGTGAGGAAAAATACGAGCATCCACAGCTTCACGTTATGCTACAGCCGCTGAAATTTATGGAGTTCTCTCTGATGCAGATTCAGCAGGCGGTTATATTCAACACAGAAAGTGCGGTCGTGGTGAATGTACCGCATCCTGCGCGATATGCTTTGCATAAGCTGATTGTCTATGGCCAACGAGAAGGCGCATTTGCTGCCAAAGCCAACAAGAACCTGACGCAGGCCGCTTCACTTTTGGGTTACTTTAAGGAGAATAGAACTTGGGAAATTCAAGCGGCTTACGAAGATCTGATGAGCCGGGGTAAAGGCTGGGTGTCGCGTTTTGAACGGGGGCGGAAGGCTATCGAAAAGTCTTATCCTGAAATGGAAGTTTCAACATGGTTAAGCTAATAGTGTTGGACAATCGGTGGATTGACATCGAGATGACATCGACTTAGTTTTATTCTCTACCGAATTACGAAGGAGCGTCGGTTGTTCTCTTGCTGTTGTTCGTCTATGATGAAATCGAATTTTAAGTGAGGCGCGCAGATGAGACAGGTAGGGGTAAGACGTGATCCAGAAGTGGTGCGGAAGCCTAGCGGTACTCTGCTCGCTGAGGGTGCCCGCTTCAATGAAGCTATGTCGCGGCTGTCACAATCCACGTTCATCCCTAAAGGGGTTTATCACTTCCGTTCGCATGAAGATGCGAATCAGCACATGCAAGGCTGTTTGGTTCGAGGCATGGGTCTTTTGGCTGTTGATCGCGCTTAAATGGCCGAATTCAGCCGCCCAGCAACGCTTGAGGACCTCAAGTTACTGGTGCGCTCACTCAATGAACATGATGTTGACTACCTCCTGATAGGCGGCTATGCGCTTGCCGCACACGGCTACCAGCGTGCCACGACGGACATCGACTTGCTTGTATCGGCAACTGCGGAATCCGGCCAACGCGTCAAGGATGCGTTGATGGTTTTGCCAGATCGTGCTGCTAAAGATATCAAGCCAGAGTGGTTCGTAGAAGGGGAAAACATCCGCGTTGCCGACGCCTTTGTGGTTGACGTCTTACTCAACGCCAATGGTCATACCTTCGACGCTTTGCGCCACTACTCCGAGACGATTGACCTCGACGGCATTCCCGTCAAGACGATCAACTTGGAAGGTCTGCTGCTTACCAAGCAAACCATGCGTGACAAAGATATTGCTGATCGAATCATCATTGAACGCGCGCTTCAAGTGTTTAGAGAACAGCTCCAGCGCGATCGCGACCCTGATTGTTGAATTCGGTATCGCTCAGTCAAAAACTACACTTGGAGTAATAAGACGGTTAAGAAAATGAAAAGGCCTCGCAAAATTGCGAGGCCTTTTCTGTTATACATTCGTACAAAGCCTAATTCATATACGCTTCATTGCCCACCAGACCAATCTTGGTGACGTTGAGACGTTGCGCTGAAGCGAGCACCGAGGCGACATATTTGTAATTTGCTTTTGCGTGGGGTCGCAGGTGAATTTCGGGTTGATCAGCTAATGCTGCTACGGCCCTGAATTTTTCTTCCAGCGCGGCTTTGTCGGAAACGACTTGTTGATTCCAGATGACGGTGCCGTCGAAATCAATATCGATACGTTGAATTTCTGGCGGCTTCAGTGGCGGCGGCGGATTGCCGACGGGCATGTTCATGTTGACCGAATGCAGTTGTATCGGGATGGTGATGATGAGCATGATGAGTAACACCAACATCACATCGATAAGCGGTGTGGTGTTGATATCGACGATGACTTCGGGTTCGCCTGATGCGCTGCTTGAGCCTACGTTCATTGACATGCTTTATTCCTTCGCTTTACTGCATATAATATAACTAATTGATTATATTAACTTTTTTATTAGCTTCTGGGCGGCGGCTCGACGATAAAGCCGATGTGCACGATGCCTGCCCGCTGCACGGTGACGATTACTTTGCCGATCGCTTCGTACTTGGTATCGACGTCGCCGCGAATGTGTACATCCGGTTGCGGCTTCATCACCGCGACTTTTTTCAGTTTATCCAAAAGCTGGTTGGTGGTTTTCATCGGCTGTTCATTCCAGAAAATCACGCCGTCTTTATTCACCGCGATATTCACATTCTCCGGTTTGCTTTCACGCAATAAGTTGGTCTCTTTGGGTAAATCAAGTTTGACCGAGTTGACCACCACCGGAATCGTAATCAGAAAAATAATCAGCAACACCAGCATCACGTCCACCAGCGGGGTGGTGTTGATGGTGGAGACGACTTCGTCTTCTTCGCCTTCTGATGCAAAAGTCATGGACATAGTGTTGCCCTCAAAATAAATTCGTTACCGTCGCTTAGCCTACGCGGGCGGCTTTAGCAGCAGGACGGCTTGGCTCGCCTACGCGCGTGCCGCTCATCATCACGGAATGCAGGTCGGAGCTGAAGGCGCGAACTTTTTCCATCGAGCTCTTGTTGCGGCGAACCAGCCAGTTGTAAGCCAACACAGCCGGCACCGCGACGGCGAGGCCGATAGCGGTCATCAACAACGCTTCGCCCACTGGGCCGGCGACTTTATCAATAGACGCTTGACCGGCTACACCGATAGCGGTCAGTGCGTGCAAGATGCCCCACACCGTACCGAACAGTCCAACGAACGGGGCGGTCGAACCCACGGTTCCTAACAGTGCGAGACCATCTTGCAAACGGCTTTGTACGTTATCCACCGCACGTTGAATCGACATGGTGACCCAGGTGTTACGGTCGATGTGTTGGGTCAGATTATCTGCGCCAGCATGGTGTTGCGTCGCTTGCACCGCACTTTCGGCGATAAAGCGGAACGGGCTGCCTTCTTTCAGACCGCTGATACCTTGCTCAACGGTGCCTGAGTTCCAGAAAGTTTTGTTCATCGCACCCGCCTGTTTCATCAGCTTGTATTGCTCATACAATTTGCCGACCATGACGTACCAGGTTCCCATCGACATAATGATCAAAATAAGCAGCGTGCCGCGCGCGACATAGTCACCTTGCGCCCAAAGATTTTCCAGGCCGTAGGGGTTTTCTACTGTCTTGGTGGTGGCTGGCATTGGCGGCGGCACCGCTGCAGACGCGTCGGCCTTAGGCGCATCGGTTGACGGCGGCGTGGTAGCGGTCTGCGCTTGCGCGGCAGGCGCGACGAAAATTGCGGCCACTGGGGTTGCCAACATAAATAGTGCCAGAATGAGTGCGGTGAAACGTTGGGTGTTCAACATGTTGCCTCCAAAAATATGAACTGCTGTAAGTTTTGTTTTGAAAATCCTGTTTAACTGCTGCGACTAAGCAAATTACTTCAATACGATTACTAATCAAGCTTGAAACCAAATGGATAAGTGACTTTATATTCTGCTGAGTCGGGCGGGAAGCGGCAGGTCATAAATGCCCGTATTACATCCTTATCAAATACGCCGCGCGGATTGGCATTGGTAATCACCACTCTGGTGGCGGATCCGTCAGCCGCGACATCAATCAACGCCTCACCTTCACCACTAATGCCGTCTTGCAATGCTTTGCGCGGGTACTGCGGCGTGCATTCATCTTTATTCAGCACAATCGCTGCGCCTCTACGCACTGCCGGTTTCGGCGGCGGAGGCGGTGCGGGTGGCGCTGCCGGTGCAGGCGCAGGCGCTTCGACTACCGGCTCGCGCACGATAGGGGCTGGCGCTTCTGGCGGCTTTTCCGATTGAACGGCGGTAATCACATTCGGCGGCGGCGGCACATCAACTTGCACCACGGGCGGCGGAATATACGCTGGCGGCGGTGGCGGTGCGGTTTTCGGTGGGGGTTCTTTAGGGGGCGGCGGCTTGGGCGGTTCGGGTGGCGGAGTGACTTTAATTTCTTCGATTATTTTGGCGTCGAACGGCTTTTGTATCACCTGGATAGCTTTGCGCCCGAGTCCTGACATCAGCGCGTAAATAATGCCGACGTGCAACAACGTCACAAATGCCAAACCCAATATATGTTTTGTTGGGTTACGTTGCTGCT
>JBEEJL010000324.1:0-3462 GCA_041169175.1 Pseudomonadota bacterium
CGACTGTGGCATAGGTTTGCCTATCGCTACAGCGGGCAGACCTTCGAGACTTGGGTTTTGCACCATGGCCCACGCCTCGGTTGAATACGGTAGTTTGATCGCTTTCGGCGCCGACTTGAGCGTGTCGGAAGGATTGCTGGTCTGCGCCGCCGCCGCGCTGCTGCCGCCCGGCAATACGCGAGCTTCAGGCGCTACAGCACCAGGCATAATCGGCGTGGCAACCGCATCGCCCGGCGGCGCAACGCGCAAGACTTGGCCGATTTTTAATTGATTAATATTTTCAAGCTGATTCCATGCCGCGATGTCTTTGTAATCGACACCGTATTGCATTCCCAATACAGCTAATGTGTCGCCTTTTTGTACGCTATGAAATTCTGCACGACTCTCTGTACGGACAGGAGCTTGTGTTTGCGGCGCAGCGGCTGGTGCAACTTGAGATGCACTTTGGGGCGCTACCGGGGGTGTTGGCGTGGTTCGAGTGGGGGCAGAGCCACTTTGAGGCACAGTTTGCGGCAATCTTGAGACGCAGCTTGCCAGTACAGCACAAGCCAAAGCCACTCCGACATAACTTGCCCATTTTTTCTTCTGGCGCTTCAAATCGTATCTCCACGCAACGGCACGAACTTGACTTGCTCGAGCCGGGTCTCGATGAACTCTTTTTCCGTGCGGTCAATTACCGTGAGAAACTGCTCTGCGGTACCTAACGGTAACACCATTCTGCCGCCAATTGCCATTTGTTGCAACAAGCCCTGTGGCACCCGGGTAGCCGCTGCAGCCATCAGAATGCCATCGAACGGCGCTGCTGCTGCCATGCCGATGTTTCCGTCGGCATGAAACAGTTTTGCGTTGTTACATTTGAGTTCACGCAAATGTCCGCGCGCTTTCAGTAACAACGGGCCGATGCGCTCGACCGAATAAATTTCATCAGCGAATTTTGATAACACGGCCGTTTGGTAGCCGCAACCCGTACCGATTTCTAATACTTTAGTCAGATGCGTTCCACACCCGCCTTGTAACAATAACTCGGTCATGCGCGCGACGATATAAGGGCTGGAAATAGTTTGGCCGTGGCCGATGGGCAAGGCATTATCTTCGTAAGCGCGGCTGGCCAAGGCTTCTTCAATAAAAATATGCCGCGGCGTTTGTGCCACGGCCTCGAGCACTTCTTCGTCCTTGATGCCCTGCTCGCGCAAACGGTCGATCATACGCGTCCGCGTGCGCATCGATGTCATGCCGATTCCCTGGCTACGCTGTGTCACGGGCGGCCTCATTGGCTCAGCCAAGCCTTGACGTTATCAATTTGGGTGTACCGAGTCAGGTCCATTTGCAATGGCGTGATCGACACATAATTATTATCCACCGCATGAAAATCCGTGCCCTCGCCCGCGTCTTGCGCCGCGCCTGCCGCGCCGACCCAATAAATCGTATCGCCGCGCGGATTGAGACTTTTCACCACCGGCTCGGCCTTGTGCCGCTTGCCCAGACGGGTCACGCGCGTACCCTTCAAATCAGCAAATGGCACATCGGGCACGTTAACGTTGAGTAATATGGATTCCTTAATCGCTTGCTTGCTGTGCCGTTGCACCAACTCAGCCACTACTTTGGCTGCGGTAGCAAAATTTTCACCACCGCGTTTCGCCAACGATACGGCTATCGACGGAATGCCGAGCAAATAACCCTCCGCCGCAGCAGCCACGGTGCCTGAATAAATCGTATCGTCACCCATATTAGCGTTATCGTTAATGCCTGAAATCACCATGTCAGGCAATTGTTCCAGCAAGCCGGTCACCGCCATATGCACGCAATCGGTCGGCGTGCCGTTGAGAAAATAAAAACCATTGGCCGCGCGACGCAAGGACAAAGGCCGATCCAGCGTGAGCGAATTACTCGCGCCGCTGCGATCGCGCTCCGGCGCAACGACGGTAATGTCGGCATAAGCAGAAAGTGTATCGGCCAATACTGCTATGCCGGGTGAGAAATAACCATCGTCGTTACTAAGAAGAATTCGCATTTTGCTTATTACCGCCCTAAGTGTGGTCTGTTGAAAAACGTAGCGAGCGCGCTGGGTTTGCGTTGAGTAGCGGAAACGTACATTAAGTACGTTGAGCACCGGAGACGCAAAATCGGCCCGCGCAGTAGTTTTACAACAGGCCACAAAAGAAAAAGGGTTACGTTTCCGTAACCCTTGGTTTGTCTTGGTCGGGGCGAGAGGATTTGAACCTCCGACCACTTGCACCCCATGCAAGTACGCTACCAGGCTGCGCTACGCCCCGAAGGATGAAATTATAGACTTTGCGCGACGCGCTGACTAGGCAAATTTACCCAAGCAATTATGCCTCTAGCAACTTGAGGATATTTTTGATTTCCTGTCGCAGATTAGTGCTAATGATTTGTTGCGGCACTGTGGCCGCCACGCGAGGCACATGAGCCGAGTCTTCCAAACGATGGCGTGCGCCACTAATGGTGAAGCCTTCTTCGTACAGGAGTTCCCGGATGCGGCGGATAAGCAGAACTTCGTGATGCTGGTAGTAGCGGCGATTACCTCGACGCTTCAGCGGCTTCAGTTGCGTAAACTCCTGCTCCCAATAACGTAATACATGTGGCTTGACGCCACATAAATCACTGACCTCGCCTATGGTGAAATATCGCTTGGCGGGTATGGGCGGCAAATCACGGCTTGGCGACAGTTCCATGGTAGTTATTTTCAACTAGGGTTTTTAGCTTCTGGCTGGCGTGAAAGGTGACAACGGTACGGGCCGAAATTGGAATTTCTTCGCCCGTTTTGGGATTTCGTCCCGGGCGCTGTGGCTTAACCCGCAACTGGAAATTGCCGAAGCCGGATAGCTTAACGGGCTGACCCTTAGCCAAGGCAATACGGATTTCCTCAAAAAATGCCTCCACCATGTCTTTGGCTTCTCGCTTATTGAGCCCTACTTTTTCGAACATCAAATCAGCTAATTCGGCTTTGGTTAATGTCATTTTTATATTCCTAATCAAAGAGTTACATGACTAATTTAATCTAACTTCTTAATTCTGCGCCGTAGCCACCCTGCAGCGCATCAACGATTTTTGCCATGACGAGATCTACTTCGTCATCTGTAAATGTGCGTTCAGTATCTTGCATAACTACCCGAAAAGCAAGGCTTTTTTTACCTTTTGGGACGCCCTGACCGCGATAAATATCGAACAATATTACCTGCGTTCCTGTCTTAGCCGCGCCGCCCTGCACTGTATGCAAAATCTCAGCCACCGCAGCTTGCTCATCCACCAAAATGGCCAAGTCTCGCGATACGAAGGGAAACTTGGAAACCTCAACATATTTAGTCAATCGCGAAGGTAACACGGCTTGCATATCAAGTTCAAACAAAACAGGGGCTTGTATCAAATCATATTGTTGAACCAACTTCGGATGCAGCTCCCCAATAAAACCGATGATCTTCCCATTGGCCAAAATGTTAGCTG
>JBEEJL010000325.1:0-7425 GCA_041169175.1 Pseudomonadota bacterium
CGATGATTTGCACTTCGGACAGCGCGCTGGATAATGTTTGCGGAATCCGATTAGCAGTGACAATAATCGGATCAACAGTTTGTGTTTTCTCTTGCGCAAAAACGAAATGACCAATGAATAATAGCGAAACAGCAGCAACACGAATGAATAGCGACATGATTCCCCAAACTAAATTTGCTTAAAAAATGAGCAGGGGGAATTAAGCACGAAGGGAAACGTTGCGAGCGAACGCGCAAACGCACACCGCATCGGCTGCATCCCCGCAGCACTTCGGTTGTGCGTCTGGCCGGTCTCCGGGCTGCAAACGGCGAAAAATATTCTTCGCTATTTCTCCGCCTTCCCAGGCTAAGCCCAGTGGCAAAAATGGAGAGATTTTCGTTTGCTTACCGTTGCGGGGGCAGCACGGATTAGGCTGAAATGAATCATGCCTTTCCGTTTCCCGTTTAACGCCGGTTTTAACGCCGGCGCACCAAACACAGTTGAACTGTAACGGCTTTTAGGCGTATGAGCAAAAACTTGTGAAAAAAGACACAAAAATAACTTAAAAAAAAGTTTCAAAAGCGGCTGTAGTTGTTTGACCTTACTAGCTTTTCTAAATATAGTTACAGCCATGGACCATGAAATAGCCGACCTCGAACAGAAACTCACGCAATTTGCCCAATTATTCAAGCAAATGCGCGCAGAAAACATCGAATTGCGCCAACAATTATTGGTGAAATCCGACGAAGCTACACGCTTGTCCACTAAGGTCGAGGCCGCACGCGCTCGATTAGAAGCCTTACTCGTACAAATACCGGAGACCGAGGTATGAGCACCGATAAAGCCAAGCCAGAAGCAGCAAAGGCTATGGATATCAGCATCATGGGTCGCGATCTCAAAGTCGCCTGCCCGGTCGGTGAAGAAGCGCAACTTAGCGCAGCCGTCGATTTGCTCAATCAAAAAATGCAAGAAATCAAAGACGCCGGCAAAGTCGTCAGCTTCGACCGTATCGCCATGATCGCCGCGCTCAACATCGCGCACGATTTACTTAAAGTAAAATCGGGAAAAAATTCGCTAGACAGCGGCGACGTAAAGCGTAAAATAAATTCCATGGGCAAGCTAATCGATCAGACCATTGCCGAGCAAGATAAATTATTTTGAAATTCTGGTGTCGCGAAATCGACGCCAACAAGTTGTCCCCTGCTGTGTTCGTTAGGACTTTAATTCTTTGAACCAATGTCTTTTGACTAGGTTGTCGGCAATATAGCGCTGTTGTGATCGTCCCACGCGGATGAACCTGATGTGCCCCGCTGATAACCCTCTTGAACCCAGGTTCAAGATGCCGGTCCGACGGCACGAGTGGGGGGCTTTACAGCAAATCGCAGACTGAGGTCTGCGATTTTTTTTGCCCCAATATCGCGTATCATTTCCCTATTATTTTCAGGAATTTAAAATGCGTTACTGGCTGATGAAATCCGAACCGTCCGATGTTTCAGTGGACGACCTCGCGGCGATGCCGAATAAAACCGTCGCCTGGTATGGCGTGCGCAATTATCTCGCGCGTAATTTCATGCGTGATCAAATGCAATTGGGCGACGGTGTATTGTTTTACCACTCCAGCTGCCCCGAGCCGGGCATCGCCGGTATCGCCAAAGTAAGCAAGCTCGCTTACCCGGACGCGACGCAGTACGACAAAAAATCGAAATACTTCGACGAGAAAGCCACAGCCGAAACGCCGCGCTGGTTTAATGTTGAAGTGAAATTGGTAAAAAAAATCCCGTTGATTTCGCTGGCGAATTTGCGCGAACAGAAACCGCTCGAACGTATGATCATCCTGCAAAAAGGTAATCGCTTATCTATTACGCCAGTCGATCCGGTGGAGTGGGACTACATCACCAAAAAATTATTGAAATAATCAAGGCATAAGGTAAATCATGGAATGGTATTTTCTTTACGTCGCCATCGGCGCGCTGATCGGTTTTTGTGCGGGCTTATTCGGCGTCGGTGGCGGCGCGATGTCAGTGCCAATTTTTGTCATGATGTTCACCGCGCAAAATTTTCCTAAAGAACATCTCGTGCATGTCGCACTCGGTACCTCGCTGGCAGGCATTGTATTCACCTCGCTCTCCAGCTTACGCGCACATCATCAACACGGCGCAGTGAACTGGACCCTGGTTAAACAAATGACACCGGGATTATTACTCGGCACCTTTTTCGGCTCGCAAGTCGCAGGCAGATTTCCGACACGCGTACTCACCATCGTATTCGTCGTATTCATTTTCTACACTGCGCTGCAAATGTTCATTAACAAAAAACCCAAACCGCAACGCCAACTCCCCGGCCCACTAGGCGTAGCAGCGGTCGGTGGTGGCGTTGGATTATTGTCGAGCATGGTCGCAGCCGGTGGCGGCTTCGCTACGATTCCCTTCATGACCTGGTGCAATGTCAAAATGCATGAATGCGTTGGCACCTCAGCAGCGCTAGGTTTTCCCATCGCGCTGGCAGGCGCAGCCGGCTATATCGTCGCAGGCTGGAACGCCTCGCCCCTGCCCCCCAACACCCTCGGCTTTGTCTATCTACCCCTGCTAGGCTGCTTCGTCATCGCCAGCATGCTTACCGCACCAATAGGCGCAAAGCTCGCGCACAAACTCAATGTTGCGACTCTGAAAAAATTATTCGCGCTATTGCTGGTGTTACTGGCGACAAAGATGATGTGGAGTTTGTTTTAATAAATAGGTTTCCAATCTTTCATGAGGGTCCTAAGCATGAACATGAATTTCGCAAATATTATGTTTTGTTCAAAGAAAAATTGGTTTTTTATAATATTGCCGATCATTTTTCTTGCTAATTATTCAACGTCCAAAATACCCGCAGAGATCGATCACCGCATAATTGAGGCAAGCATTTTATTTGATCTGGTTATATTGCTTCCGGTACTTTATGCCATTTGCTACCGAGAGTTGGGGCGCAAGGTAATTGTCCGAACTATTGGAATGGTATGCCTGGGTATCTGGCTTGCTGGGCATTTGATCCCGACCGAAGAACAAATGGTATATGCCTATATCTCGTGGCTGAAATATGTAGGCTATGCGTTTTTAGCGATTATAGAAATTAGGGTAATGATTTTCATGGTCAAACTGTTATATGGCCGTCAGCAAGAAAATGAAAATATCACCAAGCAGCTGAGTGCAGGAATGGATATACCAGAGTGGGCAGCTAAGCTTATGGTGCTTGAAGCGGCTTTTTGGAAACGCCTTTGGAAAATGATTGCTAGTCTATCGAAACGACACTAAAAATTTCGTTAGCTCTGTACAACGTAGCAATTTATGCGGCCGCTTGATGTTCCGGCTCTACCGATAGTTTCATACCAACCGCCTTCAATACCGCAAGTAGCGTTTTCAAAGTTGGGTTGCCATTTGCCGATAGCGTTCGGTAAAGCGATTCACGGCTGATGCCCGCATCAGCAGCAACAGCCCCTAAACCACCATAAGCTTCTGCGACTGTACGCAGCGCGAGCAAGCCCGCAGCTCTGTCATCAGGGTTGTCGAGGGACTCCATGGCGGCTTTGAGATATTCGACCGCTAACTCGTGGTCTGCGCGCAGCTCGTCCACTTCACGCTCATGGTGTGATACAGCGGCTTTGGGTTTTCTGCTCATGTTTGTCTCCGTTTCCAATCGGCCCAATATGCCTTGGCGGCCTTGATATCTGAAGTTTGCGACTTTTTGGAACCGCCGCAAAGTAAAATCACCACGGTTTGGCCATGGCGGCCAAAATAAACCCTATAACCTGCGCCAAGATGTTCGCGTAATTCTTGCACGCCTTCCCCAACCGATTCGCAGTCACCAAAGATTCCTGCTTCCAATCGTTTCAAGCGAACGCGCATTTTTGCTTGCGCTTGTTTGTCGCGCAAAGATGCCAGCCACTCCGTTATCGGCTCTTTACCGTTTTCTGCCTGATAGCGGAAGATTTCGATCATGAATTATTGTAGCTTATAAGCTACTAAATGACAAGAGGCCTATTTGGCTTGCTCTGCGGTAGGGCGGGTACCACCCGCCACCAAAGAGCACGAACTTGAACAGCCTATTTTTTCGGCGGGTGGGACCCGCCCTACGACTATTTTGATTGGTAGGTTTCCCGCAACACATTCTTCTGCACCTTCCCCATCGCATTGCGCGGGAGGTCTTCGACGAAGAAAACTTTTTTCGGCACTTTGTAATTGGCGATTTCTTTTTTCAGCGCTTGGATAATCGACGCGTCGGTTAATCCGTCCGCGTCTTTTTTCTTCACCACGACTGCCGTTACTGCCTCGCCGAAATCGGGATGCGGCACGCCTATGACGGCGGATTCGACGACTCCTTGCATGGCGTCGATGAGTTCTTCGATTTCTTTTGGATAGACGTTGTAGCCGCCGCTGATGACCAAATCTTTAGAGCGGCCGACGATGCTGACGTAGCCTTGCTCATCGACTTTGCCGACGTCGCCGGTTTTGAAATAGCCGTCGTCGGTAAATTCTTCGCGCGTTTTTTCCGGCATGCGCCAGTAGCCGCTGAATACGTTATCGCCTTTGACTTGGATGCCGCCGATTTCACTGGCGGGCAACGCTACATTATTTTCATCGGCGATGCGAAGCGAAGTGCCGGGCAACGGCAAGCCGACGGTGCCGCCTTTGCGTTCTGCGTTAAGCGGATTCGATGTATTCATGCCGGTCTCGCTCATGCCGTAGCGTTCGAGGATGGTGTGGCCGGTTTTTTGTTTGAAGCTCTCGAAGGTTTCTTGTAACAACGGCGCGGAGCCGGAGACAAACAAGCGCATGTTACGACATATAGCTTTGTCGAATTTTGCTTCGGTCAAGAGACGCACATAGTACGTCGGCACGCCCATAAATAAAGTAGATTTTTCAATATAATCAATAGCTTGTGATGAATCAAATTTCTTCAGAAAAAACATTTTGCTGCCGTTATATAAATTCAAATTTGCGGCGACAAACAATCCGTGAATATGAAAAATTGGTAGCGTGTGCAGCAACACATCGTCCGGCTTGAAGCCCCAATAGCTGTGCAACACGCGCACATTCGACGCCAAATTTTTATGCGACAGCATCGCGCCTTTTGAGCGGCCCGTGGTACCTGATGTATAAAGAATCGCCGCGAGTTCGGTCTCTTCAACTTGCACGGTGGCAAATGTTGCCGGGAAATTGCGCGCGGCATGCATCAAAGTGCCGCCAGTGTTTTCATCCAATGTGAATACTTTTTTACAGCCGGTTGCTTGTGCGAGCGTTGTAATCATTTCTTCCGCTTGCGGGCGACATACAACTATCGCAGGTTGCGCATCGCCGAGAAAATATTCCATCTCGCCGCGCTGATAAGCTGTGTTGAGCGGCAAGTACACCAAGCCTGCGCGCACTGCAGCAAGATAAACGAACAGCGCTTCGGCAGATTTTTCCACTTGCGAGGCAAGGCGGTCGCCTGTATGCGCGCCGGTCGATACGAATAAGTTGGCGAGTTTTGCTGTTTCACTTTCGACGTCGGCGTAAGTATAGGCGTTGCCGGTCTCAGTTTCGATGCAGACTTGCGCCGGGTTACGCAAAAAACGCTCAGCGAAGATGGCGTAGATATTGGGATTCATAAACACTCACACAAATTTATTTGGAAGCTCTTGGTGAGCAAACTGTATCGTTTAATGCAGAGCTATCCTATGCGCCCTTGTAATGATTGGGCAACCACATGGCGATTTCGGGAATAAAGCACAAGAGAATAATGCCAAGCACCATCAATAACAAAAACGGCACGACGCCCCAAATGATATCTTTCATTTTAATGTCAGGCGCGATGCTATTGATGACGAATAGATTCAAACCAACCGGCGGATGTATCAGGCCCATTTCCATCAAAATGGTCATGATAACGCCGAACCAAACGAGATCGATGTGATGCACTTTGAGCGCGGGCAAAATCACCGGCGTGACCATTAGAATAATCGCGACTGGCGGAAGGAAAAATCCCAATACAATTAGAAGTATATTCACCCAAAAGAAAAATGCCCATTTCGATAATGGCAACGCCACCAGCCATTCGGCCAAACTTTGCGTGATGTGCAAATGGCTCATGACATAAGTGTAGAGAAAACTCATGGCGATGATGAGCATGATCATCGAGCTCTCGCGCACGGTGCCGTTGAGAATCACGCGCATGTCGTTCCAGCGCCAGCAACCGTACACAATCATGACCATGATCAGCGCAGCAAACGCGCCGATACCGGCAACTTCAGACGGCGTGGCCCAGCCGCCATAAAGCGCAAACATGACGAGGAAAATTAAAACTAAAAATGGCAACAGGCGCGGCAGTGTTTCGAGACGTTGCGCCCAGGTGAAATGATCTTGCTCCATCAACGCCGAAGTTTTTACATCGCCACGGGCGAACGCAGCTTTTTTCTCGCGCTGATAACCGATGACCACCCACCCAGCAAATAAAATAGTGAGCAAAATGCCGGGGCCGACACCGGCCATAAATAATTTGCCGATGGATTGTTCCGACGCGAGGCCGTACAAAATTAAAGTCAGCGAAGGCGGAATCAAGATACCCAGCGTGCCGCCCGCCGCAATCAAGCCTGATGCGAGGCCGGACGAGTAACCGCGCTTGCGCATTTCGGGAATACCGCTGGAGCCGATGGCCGAGCATGTTGCAGGTGACGAGCCGCACATCGCGGCGAACACGGAACAGGCGAGCACGTTCGCGAGACCCAAGCCGCCGGGCACTTTGTTCAACCAGCGATTGAGAGAGGAATATAAATCAGAACCGGCGCGCGATTTGCCGATGGCTGCGCCCATCAAAATAAATAACGGGATGGTGAGCAGAGTGAAATTATCCAACTCGCTATATATCGTTTCTGCCACGATGGCGACATTGCTCGCCGGCATAAAGATGAACATGAAAATCAACGCGACACTGCCGACGGCAAACGCGATGGGCATGCCGCTGAATAAAAATAGAAAGGTCGTGGCGGCGTAGAGCAAGCCGATTTGCAAGGTTGTCATCAGTGCGCCTCGCCCGGTTCGCTATGATCCACCAGCACTTTGCCGGAAATATCTTCGACAAATTGAATCAGCATTTGCAACGACAAAGTCGTCATGCCGAACGCCATGAAGAAATACGGTATCAACATTTTCGGCGCCCAAGTGCTATTCGACACTTTGCCTTCGCTCCACGCCTCATGGAATAATTGCCAACTTTTCCAAGCGATGAAGGCACAAAATAAAATCGACAACACATCGGCAATCACGCGACGCACACGATTAGCTTTCGGCGACAACACGCTTTGCATGACTTCGATCGACACATGACCTTTGGTGAGTTGCGTGTAGGCCGCGCTCATGAAAGTAGAGATGATGAGCAGCATGACCGAGAATTCGATTTCCCAATCCGTCGGCCATGCATAGACATAGCGCA
>JBEEJL010000326.1:0-5000 GCA_041169175.1 Pseudomonadota bacterium
ACCATGAAGAAAACAACTTGGCTAATTTGTGCTTTGTTGATCGTATCGTCCAGCGGCTTTGCCGCACCCGCTACGAGCGACATTCCTGAACACAAAGGCGACAACGCCAAATATTTCACTAATCTGCCGTTGATTACGCAAGACAATAAACGTATTCGTTTTTATGACGATATGGTGCAAGGGAAAATCGTCATTATGAATGTCATGTTCACTACTTGCAGCATGACTTGTTCGCCGGTGACGGCAAATCTCGCCAGAGTGCAGCAATATTTGGGTGAGCGTGTCGGCAATGATGTGCGCATGGTGTCGATTTCGCTTGATCCGCTCAACGATACGCCGGAGCGTTTGCATAAATATGCTGCCGACCATTCAGTCAAACCCGGCTGGTTTTTTCTCACCGGCAAAAAAGAAAATATCGACTGGGTGCTATATAAAATCGGTAGTTATATCGAAGAAAAAGAACAGCATACTAATTTATTGATTATCGGTAATGAACAAACCGGGCAGTGGAAAAAAATCTACGCGCTGGCCAGCCCAGCGGAAATATCCGCAGAAGTACGCAAGCTTTCGCAGGCGAAACCTTGATTCGCTTGATTGTCGTCTTGCTTGTAGTTTGCTCCGTCGCGCAGGCGCAGCCTGTCGAAACTCAAACTCCCGCTTGGCATATCGGTAAAAATATCTATCAACGTGGGCACGCAAATAAACCTGCTTGCGCGACCTGTCATGGCATAGCAGGCGAGGGGACGCAGGAAGGTGGACAGCGCGCGCCGCCGCTGACGTGGCAATGGCTTTCCCATGCACAAACCCAGTTTGGCCGCGCAAGGCCCGCCTATAACGCAACAGAATTTAATCGCGCGGTCGAAACTGGCGTCGATGTTTCCGGCAAGTCGCTTTCAAGCGTGATGCCGAAATATCCTTTGAATGATATTGAGCTTGCTTCCCTACAAAATTATCTCAGCATCATAGGCAGCGCCAGCGATACTCAGGAAGGCGTATCCGACGCCACGCTGCTGATCGGCGCTGCCTTGCCCTTATCCGGCAAGCTGCAAAGCGTTGGAGAAATAATCCAGCGTGAACTGACTCAAGTTTTTGACCAACTCAATCAAGAGGGCGGCTTGTACGGGCGTCGTGTGCATTTGGTCGTGCGTGATAGCCGCAGCGAGGGCGCAGGCGAGCTCAGTGCCACGCAAGCATTGGTTGAACAAGATCGTGTGCTGCTCTTGGTCGGAAGTTTTTTGACACCGAGTAGCGGCGTAGAGGCTTGGTTGCAACAGCAAACCATCCCGTTAATCGGGCCGGTGACTTTATCCTCGTTAAATCAAGAAAAAAACACGAATATTTTTTATCTGTTGCCGTCTATGGCGGACCAAGGGCGGGTGCTGGCAGAGCATGCTCTGACAAGCAGCGATACTGGGCCCTCATGTAAGCATGTGGCGACATGGGTGGAAGATGAGCCTTACGCGCGCAATGCTATGCAAGGCGCGCAAGCTCAATTGCTGTCACAAGGCGTTGAAAATTCGTCGGCCATATTATTTAAGCAAAACAATTTAGCTAATTTGGCGCTAGAACCTGCGCATAAAAAAAATCTAACAGACTGTGTGTTATTTTTTGGTGCTGCCGAGCAAATGGCATTACTGGCAAAAAATATTCCCGTCGATGTGCGTTGGTTTGGATTGGTCGCCCTGCTTGGGCGCGGCGCTTCTGACTTACCTAAGTCCATGACACAAAATTTATTTGCCGCGCAGCCAGTGACGGACGAAGCGATATCACACGGGCCGTTTGTTTTGCTGGCCCGCACAGCGGCGCAGCTTTCTACCGAAGTGTTGAAACGTAGTGGACGCGATACCAGCCGTGCCAAAGTCGTTGCGCAATTAAAAGCCTTAAAAGATTTTCGTCTGCCCGGCTTGCCACCACTGACTTTCGGCAGTCAACGTCGCAATGGCTTGCAAGGTGCAGCCATAATGAAATGGCATAACGATTCTCAAACTTACACGTTGTATAAAGCGTGGCGAGAAGTGCGCTGACATTTACTAGATTGATTCCGGCTCGCCCATTAAAATCTCAGCCAAAAATAGCAATCTCTATCTCGCTATCTATACTTTAATGACAGGCACTCCCGCCTGGGGGAATCAAGGAGAACAACATGGCTAAATATGTGGTGTTAGGAAATTGGACCGACCAAGGCGTGAAAAACGTGAAAGATACCGTCACACGCGCCCGCGCGGCGAAACAGGCATTCGAGAAAATGGGCGTGAAGTGGGACAGTATTTATTGGACGGTTGGAAATTACGATATGGTATTAATAGTTGATGCGCCGAACGACGAGACCGCCACCAAGGCCGGGCTTGCTACTGCGATGCAAGGAAATATTCGCACAACGACATTGCGCGCGTATGGCGAGCAGGAAATGGAAGGCATTGTAAAAGGGCTTGGCTGAAGTCTTGGATGTGCGCCTTTTTTTGCGCAACAAGATAATATAGGGCTTGGATAACCTAACAGGATTCACCATGCCCCAGGATCGCATGCCCGCCATTCCGCTTGAGCAAATGAGCGCGACGCAAAAAAAATACGCCGAAGCAATTATCAAAGGCCCGCGCGGTGCGCTATATGGCCCGTTCGTTCCGCTGATTCGCAGTCCGGAGCTAATGGATCGCGCACAGCGCGTGGGTGAATATTTGCGCTACAACAGCGCGATTGGCACACGGCTGTCAGAGTTGGCGATCTTGATTACCGCGCGCCACTGGACGCAGCAAGTCGAGTGGTCGATTCACGCGCCGATTGCTTTAGCGGCAGGTATTAAGGCGGACCATATCGACGCCATCGCCCAAGGACGTGTGCCGACCGGCATGAGCGACGAAGAAGAAAGTGTTTATCGCTTTTGCTCCGAGCTACATCAAACACAAAAAGTGTCAGATGAAAATTATCAGCGGGCGATCAAGCATTTCGGCGAAGCAGGCGTGATGGATATGATCGGCATCAATGGATATTACGCATTTCTGGCGATGGTGATGAATGCGACGCGTACGCCTGTGCCGGATGGCAAACCGGATCCGTTGCCGATACTGAATAAAGTTTAAGGCGTTTGCTGAGCCAAGTATTGCTCGGCCTTATCCAGCCAGGTTTGCAAACTATTGAGTAAATCGGTTTGGCTGAACGCACACGCTTCGCCAGAAAATAATTGACTCGATTCCAAGCGCATCAGTAAGTCATCCAATGCACGATGATATTTTTCCGGTAATTGCGACAGCAGTGGATTGTGCTCGCGCCACTGATCCACGAATTGATTAGTTTTTATTTGACCAGTATGCATTTGTTGTAATGAGTTACGCAGAAGTTGATTCATAAATAGTATAATATAATCAAATAGTTACAATATAGTATGGGTAGCAAAAATAATACGTCAAAAAGACCATGCGCAGCAACGAAAAGCTGATATTACAATCTAATAAGTAATGACACTGAATTATTGTTGGGGGATACAGTCATGATCACATCACGCTATAGCTTCATGGTTTTACTGGCCTGTGCGCTTGGCGCAATACCGGCCAGCGCGACTACCAGCGTCACATTTATCAAACCAACTGAATTCACCGACATAGGCTTTTACAACCAGGAATCCAGCACCGCGATAAATGTGCTGGAACAACATTTCAAAACCCTCAGCGAACGCTACCTCGCGCCGAATCAAAATCTCAAAGTCGAAGTGCTCGATGTGGATCTCGCTGGCCGGATTGACTACGCCAGCCGACGCTTTCACGACAAGCGTGTGTTACGCGGCACCGCCGATTGGCCGCGTATGAAATTTCATTATGTGCTGGAGACTGACGGAAAAGTGGTGACGGATAGCGAAGCGGATATTTCCGATATGTTATATCTGAATCGGATTTCCACGCGCTATGCCAATGTGACTTACCCACATGAAATGCACATGCTCGAGGATTGGTTTAAAGCGACGTTTAGCGGGAGTAAAGCGGCGCGCTGATGTTTACTCTTCCCGTGCTTTGACAAAAATTTCCGGATCAATCATCGTGCCGTTCATAATCACCGACCAATGCAAATGTGGGCCGGAGACACGGCCGGTCATGCCGGATAGGGCGAGCGGTTGGCCTTTGGTTACAACGTCGCCGATATTCACATTGATTTCACTCAAGTGGCAATACATGGTGATCAAGCCTTGGCCGTGATCGACGAAGACGGTGTTGCCGTTAAAAAAATAATCGCCGGTATCGATGACTTTTCCATTCGCTGCAGACATGACGCGCGTGCCGGTCGGGATGGCGATGTCGAGACCGGCGTGCGGGTTGCGCGGTTGGCCGTTGAAGATGCGGCGCAGACCGAAGCGGCTGGATAGCGGGCCGTCGGCGGGTAATTGCAATTTCAGATCGACTTCCTGCGTGTCGCGGAAAATATTTTTAGCGATGTCGATTTTCGGTTGCTCGCTATTGATGCGTTGCATGTCGTCCGGGTTCGGCTCGACTTTGCGCGTGTCTTTGATGGTGATGCGTTGTTCGGGATATTTTTTACTCACCACGCGGAATTTTTTCATCGCGTTGTTCACTGACAAATCATATTGACCCGGAGTCAGGCTCAGCGGTAAGCCGACCAAAGCGACCCACTTACCGTTGTCGCGCACCACCAAAGCGCGCTTACCCCGAAAGCTGACATGTGGCGCAGTGGTTTTTGCGCTGGTAAGCGGCAGCACCAACACACCGCCGGGAACGGCTGACGAACTCGGCAGCGCGTTTGCGGTAAATGGAATGGCGGCAATCAGAAGGCACGACAACAGTTTCAGCATGGCTCGCTTAATGGGGTTTTCGACGCCCCATTGTAGCAAGCCGCCAGTCTGGCGCAAACCACTAGCCTTAGAGCGTTATTGAAGCGAGGAGCTTTTTGTTATCGCCGGGAGATTATTTTTCGCCGTGGCGTTGCGCAAGTGCGCGATCTTGCTTTCAAAGCGCGACAAGGCTTGCAGAATTTCTGCGCATTCTGTTAACAGTTCG